>JAYFPQ010000089.1:0-22523 GCA_034927595.1 Christensenella sp. | reverse complement strand
AAACACGGCATCGGTTATCTTTCCGAGGATCGAAAGACGTTTGGCGTCGCAACCGGGCTCTCCGTTCGAGACAACTGCGTGATGGCGGATCTGGAGAACTACCGCACAGGACCTTTGATGAACGACAAAAAGATCGACGCGATTGCCACGGAGTACATCCAGAAGATCGCGATTAAAACGCCAAGCCTGCGGCAGCTCGTTCGGAACCTCTCCGGCGGCAACCAGCAGAAGATCGTCATCGCGAAATGGCTGATCAAGCGCTGCAACGTGCTCATCTTTGACGAGCCGACCCGCGGAATCGACGTTGGCGCCAAGAGCGAAATCTATAAGCTGATGAACAAGCTCATCGAGGAGGGAAAATCGATCATCATGATCTCCTCCGAAATGCCGGAATTGCTGCGCATGTCCGACCGGATTGTGGTCATGAGCGAAGGATCGATTACCGGCGAGCTCGATATCTGCGACGCGACGCAAACCAGCATTATGACATTTGCGACAATGAATATGTGAGGGTGTGGGCATGACTACCAAGAAATTCGACCTGACAAAGTTCCTCGCGCCAATGGTATTGGTGATTCTCTATGGGTTCTTCTCGATCTTTGGGAACAACTTCTTCTCCACGGATTATCTGATCAACATTCTGGACGGCTCGTACTACATCGGCTTTATGGCGATTGGCGTCACCTTCGTCATCATCACCGGAGGTATCGATCTTTCGCTCGGAACAACGATGATGTGCGCCGCGCTGATCGGCGGCATGGCCTACAACAGCTGGCATTGGCCCATGGGATGGTGCCTCGCGCTGGTGCTGGTGGTTGCCACGCTGATCGGCCTGCTCAACGGCATCATGATCGCGTTTATGGGACTTCCGCCGTTCATCGCCACGCTCGGCACGCAGATGATGGGCATGGGCTTTGGCGCAATCGTCACCAAGGTGCAGACCATGCGTTACCCGACCTTCGGCACGGCGGACGGCTGGTTTAAGAACTTCTTCTACAAGACGACGACCGGCTTCCCAGTTGGTGTAATCTGGCTGGCCGTGTTCTTCCTTCTCGCGTTTGTGCTGCTCAACAAAACGCGATTTGGCCGCTACACCTACGCCATCGGCAGCAACACGGAAGCGGCGCGCCTCTCTGGCATCAAGACGAAACCCTGGCTTGCGGCGGTCTACACCTTCTGCGGATTCTGCTGCGGTGCGGCGGGCGTCTTCTACGCGGCGGTGTACACCTCGATTATTCCCAGCACCGGCAACGGACAGGAGCTGCTCGGCATCGCGGGCGTCGTCATTGGCGGCACGTCCATGAGCGGCGGCACCGGAACGCTGGTTGGAACCATCATCGGCGTGTTCGTCATGAGCGTGCTCAAGCAGGGACTCATGTCCATGGGACTCCAGAGCCACTGGCAAACGTTCTTTACGGGTCTCGTCGTCATCGGCGCCGTGCTGCTCGACCAGTACCGCGTGAAGCAGGGCAACAAGATCATTCGCTAAACAAGCAGGACCGACAAAACTTCATTTGGCATTCAAAAAGGGCTGAAAAACAGACCTCTTGGGATTGTGCATCCCAAATGAACCGCTTTCGGCCAGATTCTCCGGCGCTCGGGCTGGCAAAGCCCATCAACACCCGGCTCCAACGGGTGAAACCGTTGAGATAAATAAAAAAATGGAGGAATCAGACATCATGAAGAAACTGCTCGTTCTCGTATTGACTCTGTCTCTGGTGCTTGGCATGTTCGCATGCGCCGCGCCGGCTCCTGCTGCAGAAGCTACCGAAGCCCCCGCGGCCGCAACGGAAGCGCCCGCCGCAACGGAAACACCAGCAGCGGCTCCTCTCTACATTCCTGTCATCTCTAAGGGCTTCCAGCATAAGTTCTGGCAGACCGTCATGCTCGGCTCCCAGGATGCCGCTGCGAAGTACGGCGTCGAAATCACGTTCGACGGCCCGCCGTCCGAGTCCGACATCAGCGTGCAGGTCGACATGCTCAACGCCGCAATGGCGAAGAAGCCCGCCGCTCTGTGCCTCGCGGCGCTCGACACCGAATCCGTAACCGAGCAACTCCAGGCTTGCAAGGACGCGGGAATCCCGGTCATCGGCTTTGACTCCGGCGTTCCGAATGCGCCCGAGGGCTCCCTCATCTCCCCCGCCTCGACGGAGAACACCGCCGCCGGCGCGCTGGCCGCGGACAAGATGTATGCCATCGAATCCGTTGCCGCAGCGGTAGCAGCCGCAACGAAGGACGCGCCCGTCGTCATCAGCGTCATCAGCCAGGATGCGACCTCCGCCTCCATCACCGGTCGTACCGACGGTTTCGTGAACGAAATGTTCAAGCTCTGCGACGCAGCGCAGCCCGGCCTCGTCTCCGTGACCGGCCATGACAAGTGGAACAAGGCCTCCTCCTCCGGCGACACCGCCGTGGAAATCCTCGTCTCCATCGCCGCGACCACCAGCGTAACCGACTGCCAGGCTGCCGCACAGGCCGTCATCCAGAAGGCGCCGGTCGCCGTGTTCTGCACCAACTCCGGTTCCGTGGACGGCATGCTCGCCGCCACCGCCGATGGTTCCGATCTCGACCGTACGAGCGGCCGTTACAAGGACATGGTCGTCGTCGGCTTCGACTCCGGCGCAACCCTGCTCAACGCAATCCGCAACCAGTGGTTCTTCGGTGCGGTCACGCAGGATCCGTACATGATTGGCTACTATGCCGTCGAACTCGCTTACAAGGCGATCCAGGGCGAGAGCATCCCGGCCGTGGTTGACACCGGCTGTCAGTTCTACACCGTGGACAACATGGACGATCCGGACATCGCGAAACTGCTCTACGATTAATTCGATTCTCAACCGACTCTGTGCGGGGCAGCTGAACAAGCTGCCCCGCCAAACACAATCTGGAATTCGAACACACGGAGGCTTTCTCCCATGCTGACAAACATTCCCGCCATTCTTTCCCCCGAACTGCTCGCGGTGCTCTGCGAAATGGGCCACAGCGACGTAATCGTTCTCGGCGACGCAAACTTTCCCGGAAAGCGCTTTGCGCACGAGGGGAACTGCAAGTTTCTGCGCGCGGACGGCATCTCCGGCACGGCGCTTCTGGACGCGGTGCTCAGCGTAATTCCGGCGGACGCCTATGTGGAAACGCCGGTGCAGCTGATGCAGACGATGGACTGCGACAAGGATCTGGAAATTCCGATCTGGAAGGAATATGAGCAGATCGTTGCCAACCACGACGCGCGCGGCAAGAGCGCGGTGGGCTATCTGGAACGGTTCACGTTTTACGAGGCGGCGAAGAAGGCCTATTGCATCGTCCAAACGGGCGAAACGGCAATCTATGCGAACGTGCTGATCCAAAAGGGCGTTATCAAGTAAGCACGAAAACTCCAGTGTAAAACTGAGTTCAAATAAGAGGTTATCAAGTGAGCCAAAAGACCTGTCTACTGGGAATTGATATCGGCACAAGCGCCTGCAAGCTGGTTGTGTTCGCGCCGGATGGCGCGGCGCTCGCCAGCCGAACGGTCGCCTACCCGACGCAGTATCCGAAACCCGGCTATGTGGAGCAAAACCCGGACGACTGGTGGAACGCGGTCTGCCGCGGACTGAACGATCTCTTCGCGGAAGGCGTGGTCTCCGCCTGGGACATCGCGGGCATCGGCATCGACGGGCAGGGCTGGTCCGCCATCGCGCTCGACGCGGAGGGAAACGTGCTCGCGCCGGACCCGATTTGGCTCGACACCCGCGCGGAGGACATCTGCGAGGAACTCAAGGCAAGCGTTGGAAACGACGCAATCTTCGCGCTGAGCGGAAACCCGCTCAAGGCGCAATACGTAACGGCTAAGATTCTCTGGCTGGAGCGGCACATGCCGCAGGCCTTTCAACAAACGAACGCAATCATGCAGTCCAACGGGTTCATCGCTTATCGCCTGACCGGCGCAATCACGATGGACATCAGCCAAGGCTACGGGCTGCATTGTTTCGATATGAGAACCGGGCGCATCGACGAGGCCATGTGCCGCGCGCTCGGCATTTCTCAACACCTCATTCCCGAAATCGTCCCATGCCACAGCGTCGTCGGGCGCGTGAGCGCCGAAGCGGCTCGGCAGACCGGACTTTTGACCGGAACGCCGGTGGTTGCCGGCGGGCTGGACGCGGCTTGCAGTACCCTTGGCGCGGGCGTGCTCCGTCCGGGACAGACGCAGGAGCAGGGCGGCCAGGCGGGCGGCATGAGCATTTGCATCGATCAATACTGCGCGGACGCGCGCTTGATCCTCGGCTATCACGTGGTTCCGGATCGCTGGCTGTTACAGGGTGGCACCACAGGCGGCGGCGGGGCGCTTCGATGGTTCGAACGCGAGTTTGCGGATTCTGAACGGCGAACGGCGCTCGAGAAAGGTGGATCCTCCTTTGCCTTTCTCGACGCCCTCGCAGCGTCGGTTTCGCCCGGCAGCGAGGGAGTGGTGTTTCTGCCCTACCTTGCGGGTGAGCGCTCGCCCATTTGGGACAGCGACGCGCAGGGCGTGTACTTCGGGCTGGATTACAGCAAAACCCGCGCACATATGGCGCGCGCGCTGCTGGAAGGCGTTGCCTACTCGCTGCGGCACAACCTCGAGATTGCAGAGTCGGTGGGCGCGCATGTCGAAACGCTACGCGCGACGGGCGGCAGCGCGAACTCGCGGCTCTGGACGCAGATCAAGGCGGACGTGACGGGCAAGGACATTGAGGTGCCCGGTTCCGATCTGGCGACGCCGCTGGGCGCGGCGCTGCTCGCGGGTGTTGGCGTCGGCGTTTACTCCGGGTTTGACGAGGCAGTCGAACGGACGGTGCAGATCAAGCGCTGTCAGAAACACGACGACAGCCATCGACCGGTTTACGATCAGGGATACGAGATTTACCGCGAGCTGTATGAACAGCTCAAAGAACTGATGAAGCAAAACAGGAGGGCGCGCGCGTGAAAGCGGCCGTATTGACCCAGAACAGACAGATTGAATACAAGGACATTGAACTTCCCCCGCTGCGGGAGGACAGCGTGCTCGTTCGCGTTGCCGCCTCCGGCATCTGCGGGTCCGATATCCCTCGCTTTTACCACAATGGCGTGCATTTTTACCCCATCGTGCTTGGGCACGAGTTTTCAGGTGAGGTGGTCGAGGTTGGCGCGAATGTTTCCCGCGTTAAGGTGGGCGACCGAGTGTCCGGCGCGCCGCTGCTGCCCTGCATGCAATGCGCGGACTGCCAGAAGGGCGACTACTCGCTCTGCAAGCACTACAGCTTCATCGGCTCTCGCCAGCAGGGGAGCAATGCGGAATACATCGTGCTGCCGGAGCGCAACGCTGTGGTCTTCGATTCGTCGATTTCGTTTGAACGAGGCGCGATGTTCGAGCCTTCCACCGTCGCGCTGCACGGCGTGCTGCAATGCGACTACAAGGGCGGCGGCAGCGTCGCGATTCTCGGCGGCGGCACGATTGGCATCTTTACGCTGCAATGGGCGCGTCTGCTCGGCGCAAAATCGGTTGCCGTGTTCGACATCAGCCCCGAGCGGCTCGCGCTGGCAAAGCGCATGGGCGCGGACGAAACCTACGACACCCGCGAGGCCGGCTGCGTGGAGACCGCGCGCGAGCGCACAAACGGCGGCTTCGACTACGTGTTTGAGACCGCAGGCGTGGTTGCGACGATGAAGATGGCCTACTCGCTCGCCGCGAACAAGGCGCACCTCTGCTTCATCGGCACGCCGCACGCGGACTTGACGTTTACCCCCGCCGAATGGGAAAACATGAACCGCAAGGAGTTCCGCCTGACCGGGTCCTGGATGAGCTACAGCGCGCCGTTCCCGGGCCGCGAATGGACAATGACCGCGGAATACTATGCCGACGGGCGGCTCCAGTTTGACGAGGCGTTCATCGGCGGGCGCTACCCGATGGAACGCGCCCAGGAGGCGTTTCTGCTCTTCGAAACACCCGGCGCGGTCAACGGAAAGATTCTCTTAATGAACGAGCCGTATTACACCGAGGCGACGCGCTAAGCGAAAAATACAGTTTGTATTTCCGGGCGCGCAGGCGCCGCGAGATAAAAAATTCCTTTGGAACCGAAATTTGGAATTTTGCAGGAGGCAAGCACAATGGAAAAAATCAACCCCGTTCTCGTTCCGCAACGAATCCTTTTTGATGGAACACGGATGCCGGCCATCGGCATGGGCACGTTCGGGTCCGACCGCTTCACCGCAGAGCAGATCAGCGCCGCGGTTGCAGGGGCCATCGAAGTCGGCTACCGGATGTTCGACTGCGCGGCGGTCTACGGCAACGAGGACCTGATTGGTCAGGTCTTTCAGGCCGCGTTCGACAAGGGCACGGTGAAGCGCGAAGAGCTCTTCATCACCACGAAGGTTTGGAACAACATGCATGGGCAGGGGGACGTACTGCTCTCCTGCGCCAAGAGCCTGCGCGACCTTCGCCTGAACTACATCGATCTCTTCTTTATTCACTGGCCATTTGCCAACTATCATGCGCCGGGATGCGACGGCGACGCGCGCAATCCGGACAGCAAGCCGTTCTCCGTGGACGCTTTCATGGCGACCTGGCGGCAGTGCGAGCGGCTCGTCGATATGGGTCTTGTGAAATACATCGGCATGTCCAGCATGACGATTCCGAAGCTCGAAGCGGTGCTGCCGCTCTGCCGCATCAAGCCCGCGGCCATTGAGATGGAGTTGCACCCGAGCTTCCAGCAGCAAAAGCTGTTTGACTACATTCTCGCGCGGGACATCCAGCCCATCGGCTTCTGCCCGATTGGCTCGCCGACGCGCCCGGATCGCGACAAGACGCCGGACGACGTGGTGGACATTCAAATGCCGGAAGTCGTCGAAATTGCCAAGGCGCATGGCGTGCACCCCGCCGTCATCTGCATCAAGTGGGCGGTGCAGCGCGGCCAGACGCCGATTCCGTTCTCGATCTATGAGAACGAATACACCAGCAACCTCAAGTGCGTCACCGAAGACCCGCTGACCGACGCGGAGATGGAGTCGATTCGTCTATCGGACAAGAACTGCCGCCTCATCAAGGGACAGGTGTTCCTCTGGGCGGGCGCGAAGGACTGGCACGATCTCTGGGACGAAGACGGGAAGATTACGAAATAAGTTATGAAGGCAGCGCAGTATTTTCAAACCCTGCTTGCCCGGCAAAAGGGCGGCGTACCCGACGGCAATTGCAGCATTTGCAGCGCGAAGGCCTATGTCATTGAGGCCGCCATGGAGTTTGGGCGGGACACAAACCGTCCGATTTTGATTGAGGCGACCGCAAATCAGGTGAACCAATACGGCGGTTACACCGGCATGCAGCCCAAGGACTTTGCCGAGTATGTGCTTTCGCTTGCAGAAAAGGTCGGCTTTTCGCCGGATCAGCTGATTCTCGGCGGCGACCACCTCGGCCCGCTCACCTGGAGTGGCGAGCCGGAGGAGGAGGCGATGGCGAAGGCGGAGGTTCTCGTGGACGCCTTTGTTCGCGCCGGATTTTCGAAGATTCATCTGGACACGAGCATGCGTCTTGGCAGCGACGCGCCGGATCAGCCGCTCAAGGATGAGGTGATTGCCCGCCGGGCGGCGCGCCTCTGCGCCGCGGCTGAGCGAGCGGCGGGGGACGAAAAACCCGTCTACGTGATTGGCAGCGAGGTGCCGGTTCCCGGCGGCGCAACCGAAAACGAGGATACGCTGGCCGTTACCCCGCCGGAGAATCTGGACGCGACGATCTCTGCGTTTCGCGCCGCGTTTCTGCAGGCGGGTTTGGCGGAGGCGTATACGCGCGTAATTGCCGTTGTCGTTCAGCCGGGGGTGGAGTTCGCGGACAACACGATCATCACCTACGATCCCGAGAAGGCAAAGCGGCTCACGGAACACGTAAAGACCCTGCCGTTCATTCTGGAAGGGCACTCGACGGACTATCAGCCCGCGGGACTGCTCGCGGCAATGCGGCGGGACGGAATTGCGATTCTCAAGGTGGGCCCCGCGCTGACGTTTGCGCTGCGGGAGGCGCTCTTTGCGCTGGAGGGAATGGAGAAGGATCTCTACCCGTTCTCGCCAAAGGGCGGTTACTCATGCTTTTCAAGTGTGTTGGAGCAAAAGCTCATGCAGCAGCCGAAGTATTGGGAGCGCTACTACCACGGAAACGAGGGCGAGCTCGCGTTTGCGCGACGGTTCAGCCTCTCCGATCGCTGCCGTTATTATCTGGAGGATGAGCAGATTAAGACCGCCATCGCGCGGCTGGTGCAAAACATCAACGCCAAACCGATTCCGTTCGGGCTCATCAGCCAGTACTTTTCCGCGCAAAAGGATGCGGCGCTGGCCTGCTCCGCCGTCTCGGCGGAGTGGCTCATCAAGGAGCGCATCCGCGACGTGATTCGTACCTATTATTAAGAGAACCACCCGTTCGCAACAAAAGGGTTGCGATTTGCCCACGATTGGAGGTTACCCATGCCTTATTTAAATCAAACCGATCTGCTGCTCACCGCACAGGCGGGCGGCTACGCCGTCGGCGCGTTCAACGCCGAGAATATGGAGATTCTTCAGGCGGTGGTCGAGGCCGCGGAGGAAACGCGTTCCCCCGTGCTGCTGCAAACCACGCCGTCGATGCTGAAGTACGCCTCACCGGAGCTGTTTTTCGGCATGGCGAACGCGCTGGCGCAGAAAGCCAGCGTCCCGATTTCGCTGCACCTCGACCACGGCAGCAGCTTTGCGCTCGCCGCGCAGTGCGTCCGCGCGGGGTATACGTCCATCATGATCGACGGCTCCAAGCTGGCATTCGAGGAGAACATCCGCCTGACCAAGCAGGTGGTGGAGCTTTGCTCGCCTTGCAAGATTCCCGTTGAGGCGGAACTGGGCAAGGTCGGCGGCAAGGAAGAGGACATTACAACGAACGATCCCGGCTATACCGACCCGGACGAGGCGGCGGTCTTCGTGGAGCAAACGGGCATCTCCTCGCTCGCGGTCGCGATTGGCACGGCGCACGGGTTCTACACCGGCAAGCCGGTTCTCGACCTCGCGCGGCTGGAGCAGATCAAGAGCCGCGTTTCGATTCCGCTCGTACTGCACGGCGCGTCCGGACTCACGGATGAGGACGTTCAAAACTGCATTCGGCGCGGCATCTGTAAGGTGAACTTCGCAACCGAACTACGAAACGCCTATACGGAGGGCACAAAGGAAGCGCTCGCGAAGAACCCCGACCTCTACGATCCCAAGGAGTTTGGCAAGATGGGCAGGGCGCGTGTCAAGCAGCTCGTGATGCAGCGGATGATCGTCTGCGGCAGCGCGGGCAAGGCGGACGCGGCGCGCACATGAGCGCATACGGCTTCTGGCAAAGATTCAAACAGCGGATTCGGGCGGTTCCGGCAGGACTGCTGCTCGGTCCGCTTTTTCTTGGATCGCTGCTGCACTCGCTCGCGCCCGGCGTGCTGGAGCTCGGCTCTTATACGACCGCGCTGTTTTCCGGGGCGGGCGCGTCGACGTTGATTGCGCTGCAACTCTTCTGCATTGGCGCGCAGGTGCGCTGGCGGAGCATTCCAACAGTGCTGCGAAGCGGCGGCGTGCTGCTGCTTGCGCGCGTGTTGGCGGGCGTTCTCGTTGCACTGCTGTTTCGCCTGCTCGCGGTCAAAACAATTGCGGGAATCGGCGTTCTGGCCGCCGTTGCGGCCTGCTCCAACACGAACGGCAGCATCTATCTGGCGGTGACGTCGCTCTTGAGCAAGGACGAATCCGCCGCGGCCACGCCGCTGCTCGCGCTCACCAACGGGCCATTTCTCACCGTGCTGATTCTGGGACTCAGCGGGGCGGTCAGCGTCTCGTGGCTGCCGTTGCTCGCGCTCGTGCTGCCCATGTTGCTGGGTATGCTGCTCGGCAATCTCAGCCGATCGGCGGCTGCGTTTCTTGCGCCGGGCGTTTCGCTGACGCTGCCGTTCATCGGCTTTGCGCTCGGCGCGGGCATCGACCTGCGCCAGCTCTGGTTCGGCGGGGTCTCCGGCGTGTCGCTGGCGGCGGTGGCGCTGCTTCTTGGCGGCGGAATCGCGGCACTGCTGGATCGCCTGCTCAACCGCGGCGACGGCTCGGCGGGCATTGCCGCGAGCGCGACAGGCGCAAACGCAATCGCCATTCCGGCGGCCGTCGCGCTGGTCAAACCGGCCTGGCAGGCGGGCGCGGCAACGGCCGCGGCGCAGCTGAGCACCGCGGTGCTGATTGGCGCGCTGCTCGTTCCGCCGCTGGCTCAGTGGCTGGCATACCGCGCTGAAAGAACGAAAAAAACACCCGAACCCGGCGTCTGATGCAGGCATCGACTCCATTGGTTCGGGATCGTTTCGCTTTATATTCTGTTAAGCAGCCTTTACGTAGGCCGAAGAGGAATGCGCAGGGCTGTTCTTTATTTTGCGCTCTGCGCGCCGCGGTTGCTCAGCACGCGCAGGTAGATGAACACGCCTGCGAGGCCGAGAATGATCAGCCCGGTCAGCACGGTGCTGATGGTCGAAAGCAGTTCGTAGTGAACAAACGGCAGCGCGTCGATCGTGAAATTCTGCGTGATCGTGGTTCCGGTTTCGAGGATGTTCTGCGTGTACATCGTGTTTTGGAGCATATTCACGCCCGCGTCGAGCAGGGCGAGCAGACCGCAGACGAGGTACGTCCGGCGCAGCAGCTTCTGCACGCGCGGTTGTTCGGTCTGCGGAATGTCGAAAAACTGATACATCTTGCCCTGACCCTTGATCGCCAGATACAGTAGGTATATGGCGACGATGAGTTGAAACGAATCTAAAAACATGGTGGACATAGTGCATTCCTCTCACGCACGATTTGCCTCGCGCGCTCTTTCTGAACGATCGACTCCGCTTGCATCATACACAATTCCGGCGGTTTCGTCAAAATGGACGGGGTTGGGAGGGGATGAAAGAGGAAGACCCCTCCCGCATGCCGTCTTGTCAGACCAAAGGGAATCAGCGGCCGAGCCAGCCTCCGTCGACCGGCAGCGTGATTCCGTGGATATAATCGGAAGCGGAGCTGGCGAGAAAGATTGCCGTGCCGACGAGGTCGTCCGGCTTTCCCCAACGCCCGGCGGGGATGCGCGTGGTAATCTGCTCATTGCGCACAGGGTCGTTGATTAGAGCGGTGTTCATATCCGTGTCGATATAGCCCGGCGCAATGCAGTTTACGTTGACGTTGAGCTTTGCCCACTCGTTGGACAGGCTCTTGGTGAACTGCATCACCGCGCCCTTGCTCGCGGCGTAGGCCGGAACGCGCAGGCCGCCCTGAAACGAGAGCAGCGACGCGAAGTTGATGATCTTTCCGCCGCCGTGTTCAATCATGTGCCGCCCGAATTCGCGGCAGAGGATGAACACGCTCTTGGCGTTGACGTTGTTGACGAAATCCCAGTCCTCGTCCGTAAAGTCGACGGAGTTGTTCCGCCGCTGCGCGCCCGCGTTGTTCACGAGGATGTCGACGCGCTTCCATTCGGTCAGAATGGTCGAAACGAGCGCGGGGATTCCCTCCGGCTCGGAGAGGTCGTAGGGGTAGGACTCCGCGCGGACACCGTAGCCGCGGAGGCGTACGAGGTCAGATTCTGCCATGTTGCGCGCAATCAAAATCAGGTTTGCGCCCGCTTTGGCGTAGCCTTCCGCGAGGGCGAGGCCGATGCCACGGCTCGCGCCGGTGATGACGGCGTTCTTACCTTTAATATCAAACAGCATATTCGTTCTCCTTAAAACCGGTACATGACCTTGATTGCGTCGGTCGGCGTGGTGAGCAGTTCGAAGCCCTTTGCCGCTTCTTCCGGCGGGAGCTCGTAGTTGATCAGCCGCTCATAGTCCGGCTCCTGCGCACTCAGGCGGGCGGCGATTTCGTAGTCTTTCTGTGTGTATACACGGGTAAACTGAATCGAAAACTCCTTGAACATGCCCTTCTGGTAGTTCATCGACGGCGGCTTTTTGTAGCCCGCGATGATCTCGATGACCCCGCGAATCTTGACCACGTCCGGCAGAATCTCCGCAACGCTCTGGTGCCCCGCACAGTCGAAGACGTAGTCGTATCCGTCCCCGTTTGTCTCCGCCAGGAGCTGTTCCAGCAGGTCCGGACCGCTCTGGAGGCAATGGAAGCCGAGGCTCTGCGCAATTGCGAGGCGTACGGGGTTTGGCTCGCAGATGGTGACGCTGCCCGCGCCGAAGCGGCGCAGCGTGATCGCGGTGGCGAGGCCGATGGCGCCCGCACCGAAGACCAGCGTGCTGTAGCCCGCGCGGAAGTTTGCCATGTGGAGCGCGTGCACCGCCACGGCGATAGGCTCAATAAACGCGCCAAGTTTGGCGGAAACGCCTTCCGGAACGGGAACGATCATGCCGATTGGCGCAATTGCGTATTCCGCCATGCCGCCGTCCCGGTCAATGCCGAGCAGGCGGAGGGTCTTGCAGACGTGCGAATTGCCGTTGCGGCAGGGTTCGCAGGTTCCGCAGGAGAGCAGGGGGTTTACGGTGACGAGCGTGCCCTTGGGCAGACCCGGAATGTCCTGCATCAGGTGACCGGAGAACTCGTGGCCCATCACGAGCGGGGCCTTTGCGCGCGGGTGCGCGCCGAGGAAAATGGTCACGTCGCTGCCGCAGATGCCAGCGTAGCAAACGTGAATCAGTGCCCAGCCCTCCGGAGCAACCGGAATGGGCAGGTCGCGCAGTTCCACGGCGTTGGTGCCGGTGTAAACAATCGCTTTCATAGAACAGTGTCCTTTCAAAAACAGCGCGCGATCGGGTGAATTCTCGCTCCGGCGTGCGCCAGCATTCGGAAAAAGGGGAATCTGGGGAACAAATCGAATCAGAACCGGTTCACGGCGTTGAGCAGCGGCTTGCCGGTCAGGAATCGCGCCGCTTCCTCCGCCGTCTTCGTCTTGAGGCTCGAAGAGGCTTCCTCGGAATACCAGGCCATGTGCGGGGTCAGGATGATGTTTCGCGCACTCAAGAGCAGGCTCTCCGGCTCCAGCGGCTCGCGAACGGTCACGTCGATGCCCGCGCCCGCAATCAGCCCGTCGTTGAGAGCAACCGCCAGATCGTGTTCGTTGACGATTCCCCCGCGGGACACGTTGATGAGCACCGCCTCCGGTTTCATCTGCCGAAGCACGTCGAGATTCATGAGGTTACGGCTCGTTTCGAGGTTGCAATGAAGCGAGATCACGTCGCTCTCGTGAACGAGCGTTTCGAAATCGACCGGCTCGACAAAGCTCGGAATTGGCTGCTTGGGATTGATGTCGCAGCCGAGAATCCGGCCGCCAAAGGGGCGGAGCATCTCGGCAAAGCAGGTGCCGATGCGGCCCAGGCCGACAACGCCAAATGTCATTTCGGAGTACCGCCGAATCGGGATGCTGCGCGCGTATTCCCACTCGCCGCGCTTGACGCTGGCGTCCATGCGGACGATCTTACGCGTGAGCGCCATCATGAGCGCAAACGCGTGCGCCGCGACCTCCTGCACGCCGTAGTCCGGCACGTTGCAGACAACGACATGGTGCCGCGAAGCCGCCTCGAGGTCAATGTTGTTGACGCCGACGCCGTAGCGAACGACCATCTTCAGCTCAGGCAGCGCGGAAAACACGCGCTCCGTAAACGGCGCATATTGGTTGACCACCGCCGCGTAGCCCGGCAGGCGCTCGATCAAATCGTCCTCCGTTTTGCACTGAAAGAGCACATAGTCGAGGCCGTAACGGTCGCAGACCGCCTGCTCCTCGGCCATGTAGAGATGGTCGCAATCGCTGATGGCAATCGTTTTGTTGTTCATGTTGCTTCCTCCGGAAAATAAGGCGCGAGGGCGCGCCGGTTATTCGATTGTTTGCCGGGACTCCGGCGGGATTTGCCGTTTACCGGCGGGGCGGTTGACGATGGCGATGCCCGCGCAGACGAGCAGCAGGGCTCCGATGGTTTGCACCGAGGCGATATGCTCGCCGAGCAGCAGCCCGCTGAGCGCGACGCCGAACACCGGCAACAGAAAGAAATACACGGAGACGCTCGCCGCGTCATAGCGGCGCAGCAGGCTCGTCCAAATCGTGAACGCCGCCGCGGAGAGGAAAATCAGGTACACGAGCAGGAGCAGCCCTTGCAGAGTGACGGAGCGAAGCGCGCCGCCGCCGATGAAGCCAATCGCGAGGAGCACCGCGCCGCCCAGCGTAAGCTGCGCGCCGGTGACGCGAATCGGGTCCTCCTGCCGGGCGAGGCGCTTGCTGATGACCGAGCCAAGGGCGAAGAAGAGCGACGAGAGCAAAATCAGAAAATCACCGTTCCAGGAGAACGCGCCGCCGATCGAACTGCCAAGATTTGCCAACACGATCCCGGCAAAGCCAACCAGGCAACCGACGAGCTTTTGCAGCGTCACGCGCTCGGCGGGAAAGAACAGCGCGGCGAGAAATACGGTGAAAAACGTGGATGTCGTATTGAGAATGGCGCTGCGCGTGCCGAGCGCATGCGCAAGCCCAAGATAGAAGCAAACGTACTGCGCCGTGGTTTGCACCAGCCCGAGACCAAGCAGCGAAGCTGTGCGTCGAAGACTGAGTGGCGCACGGGCGGGAGCGAGAAAGCGGGCGACGAGCAGGGTAACGAGCCCCGCAGCGGTGAACCGGACGCCTGCAAACAGAATTCGGTCAAACGCCGTCGCAATACCGAAGAGCGGCGAACTGATCTTGACGATCGGGATTGCGCTGCCCCAGAGCAGCGTGCAGAGCACCGCGAGCAGAATGGCGCGCGGTCGAAGGGAAACGATGGACGTCGCGTTTTGCTCGCTCATCGCCGGATACGTCCGGTTGCTTCACCGGAGGCGACCTGTTCGATTTCGTCCGCAAAGGAGAGGTTAAAGTCCTGCTCAATGGTCTGCTTGAGGCAGCTCGCGGCGGTTGCGAAATCCAGCGTGTGCTGCGGGTCGAACCCCTTGAGCATGCCGTAGAGCAGCCCGGCGGTAAACGAGTCTCCGCCGCCGACGCGGTCGACGAGATGAATGCGATAGTCGCGCGCGACGTATGCCTTGCCGCTCGTATAGAGTAGCCCGCTCCAGAGCGTGTCCGAAGCGGAGATGGTTTCGCGCAGCGTAAACGCGACGGTTGAACACCCGAATTGCGCAACGAGCTGCTCCGCGGCAGAGGCGTAGGCGGCGGGGTCCGGCGTGTCGTCACCGGAGGCCGAAGCGGGAGTTTTAATGCCAAAAAGCTTTGCCGCGTCCTCGCGGCCGCAGACGAGCACATCTACAAACGGCAGTAACTGCCGCATGGTGCGGGAGGCGTCTTCCAGACTCCAGAGCAGAGAGCGGTAGTTCAGGTCGCAAACGACCGTGATGCCGCGCTGCTTGGCTTCGCGGCAGGCGGTTTCGCAGATGCTCGGCAGGTTCGGCCCCAGCGGCGGCGTAATGCCGGTAAAGACAAAGTGGCTCGTGTCATCGAAGATGCTGTTCCAGTCAAAATCGCTGGGGGAGGCGGTGGCGATGCCCGTGTGCTTGCGGTCGTAAACGATCCGAGAGGGGCGCTGGGACGCGCCTTTCTCGAGATAGTAGGTTGCGATGCGATCCCCGCCGAACGCAACGTGGTTCAGCCCTACGCCGAAGCGGCGCAGCTGAGCAAGCGCGCAGTCGGAGATTAGATTGTCCGGCAGGCGGGTGACGAACTCGGTTGGAATCCCGTTCATCGCGAGAAACACCAGCATGTTCGCTTCCGCGCCAGTGTAGTTGATTTCGAAATTCGTCGCCTGCAGAAAGCGCTGATAACCCGGCGGGCTGAGGCGCACGAGCAGGTCGCCAAAACCGACTACTTTCGCCATCCCTTTTCCTCCGCAACGGTGGTATAGGTGGAAACCAGCGTGCGCGCGGCCTCGGTGAACGACGCCCAGTCGCCCGCCTGAATGCGCGCCTTGTCTCAAAGCGAGCTTGAGATGCCCGCGCCGCGGCAGCCCGCTCGGAGGTAGTCCGCGAAGTTCTCGGTGGAGATGCCGCCGGTTGCGATCAGCTTTACATGATTGATGGGCGCGGAGATGTCCTTGATGTACTTCAGTCCGAGCGATGCGGCGGGGAAGAGCTTTACGTAGTCCGCGCCCGCCTGATGCGCGGCGACGATTTCGGAAGGCGTCATTGCCCCGGGAACCGAAACGAGACCGAGCAGTTTTGTATAACGAATCACGTCCAGATCCGTGTTCGGCGAAATAACGAACTCGCCGCCCGCGTGTTTGGTCACGTCGACCTGATCGCGGTTGAGCACCGTGCCCGCACCGAACCGCATGTTCGGAAAACGGGCGCAGAGCGCGGCAATCGCGTCCCCCGTGCGGGTCAGACAGTCCGGATCGGACTGGTCAAAGGTGACCTCCATGAGCGAAACGCCGCCCTGTTCGAGCGCTTCCGCCAGGCGAAGAAGATCCTGCCCGTAAATTTTACGGCAGATGGCGATGACTCCGGTTTGTTGAATACGGGTAATAATCGATTCGGACATGTTCGTTACCTCAAACCCTTATGAAGATATTGAGAAAGCAAATGAAGTTTGATTCACTCTTTCTTCTCGCGAAATGCAATTCCATAATGTGGAACGTAAATATTATAGCAAGGGCGTTCCGTGCTTGTCAATCCAAAAATCCGGTGATTTGCGTTTTTCATCCACAGTTGATCCTGAAAACAAAAAGAGCCTCCGAAGAGGCTCAAGAAAAGCAAGTTTCGTTAGGATTGCCGCGGAACGGGCTCCGTGTAGCCCATTCGCTTGGACAGCTCGATGGACGCTTTCTTCATCTGCTCGTAGATATAGTCGATCTCAAAGTTGTCGAACAATCCGCGGCCGGAGATGCTCATCGCCGCCATGACTTTGCGGGAATAGTCGTAAATCGGCACCGCCAGGCAGTAGATGTCGTCCTCGTGCTCGCGATTGTCAATGGCGAAGCCGCGCTCCCGCGCGAGGCGGACTTCCTTTGCGTAGGCCTCCAGCGAGGTAATCGTGTTCGGCGTAAACGGGGCATAGGAAAGCTGCTTGGCAATGTGCAAAAACTCGTCCTCCGGCAGCGCCGCCAGGAGCACCTTGCCGAGCGCCGTGCAGTAGAGCGGCTCGCGCTTGCCAATCTGGGTATAGAGGCGAAGGCTGTTGAACTGCTCCGCACGTTCGAGATAGACGACCTCGGTATCCTCCAGCACGCCGAGGTAGGACGTTGCGCCAAACAGCGTCGCCATTTGATGCATGATGGGGGCGGCTTCCGTTTTGAGCACGATTTTGTTCAGATAGAGGCTGGCGATTTCGACGAACTTCTGACCCAGAAAATACAGGCTGGTGTCCGCATCCTTGGAAATGTAGTGGCGCGAGGCATAGGAAGACAAAATTCGATGGATGGTGCTCTTGGGCAGGCCGGTTGCCGCGGACATCTCCGCGAGGCTCATCCCGTTTTCGGACGTTGCCAGTAATTCAATTAAGTCGAGCGCGCGATCCAGAACCTGAACGTGCGATCCGGAAGGACCTTCCATAACATACCTCCATCGCGGCAGCGTAGCCGTGAGCCGTCCTCTATCATTTGCAGGGAAGAAGGATTGAAACAGTTCGATCAAAAAGGGCTCGCTGCTTCCGCGCTGCATAAGACGAAAAATATACAGTTAGCATAATAGCATAGTCTGTATCAAAGTACAACATGTGTCAATTGAAATCATTTCTAGTGCCAGAATCAGACGCTTTGCTTCGTTTCAAGCGAAGCGTTCGAACGGGAAATTGGGGGCCACGAACGGAAGAATGAACGCGGAGAACGACGGGAAACCGGCATATTCCCGCCGACTACACGGGAAAATACAAGAATTTCCGGATTTTTTTCACCTAAAATCAACTTTTTTTCGATCGTTTCTGCCAATTTTCCGATAGATGCAATATATAATGGACGAATGCGCCGAAAAGCCGTCCGTTCCGCGCACAATATCTTATTTAATATTGTACTGTCGGACTAAATTTTGAAAAAGCGGGTATTGACAGAAGTTTTGAGCCGGACATATAATGATTCCACAATGAATCGTAGCATTTCACGATGTGGAACGACGAGTTCCAATCGAATCACCAAACTCCCCGGTAATGACGCAGCAAACGAATGACAACTTGATACGGCATCCATCTGGAACAAAAGGCGTTTTGCGCCGTTTGTATAGCACACCAAAATACCAAGGAGGAAGAAAATGAGAAAGTACCTATCGCTCGTTCTGGTTCTCTGCATGGCGTTTGGCATGTTTGCCTGCACCAGCGCACCCGCCGCGACCGAACCCGCTGCCGACGCAACGGATACGGCCGCTGCCGACACCGCCGCCGCCGCGCCGGCCGTCGACACGATCAAGATCGGCGTCGTCTGCCCCATCTCGGGCAACTCCGCCATCGCGGGCAAGTACATTACCCACGGCGTTCAGGTCGTTGAGCAGGAGCTCGGCGGCAAGATCAACATCAAGGGTACGGATTACCCGGTAGAGTTCATCTACATGGACAACGAAGCTTCCGAAGAGAAGACCACCATCGTCTTCCAGAAGCTGATTTAAGAAGAAGGAGTCATCTCCATCGTCGGTCCGGATATGTCCAAGTGCGCTCTGGCTGCTGGTTCCATCGCGCAGAACGCTGGCTGCCCGGTCGTCTGCACGTTTGCGACGAACACCGCCGTCACCGAAATTGGCGACTACATCTTCCGTGCCTGCTTCATCGATCCGTTCCAGGGCAAAGTTGCCGCGACCTATTGCTGGGAAGCCGGCTATAAGACCGCCGCGATCCTGTTCAACAATGCGGACGCTTACGCAACCGGCCTGACCGACGCTTTCGTGGCGAGCTACGAAGCGCTTGGCGGAAAAATTGTTGCAACCGAAGAATACTCCGGCTCCGACGTCAAGGACTACAACGTCCAGCTGACCAAGCTTGCCGCGACCAACCCGGAAAGCCTCTTCCTCCCGAACCTGCTCGGCGAAATGCCGCTGCAGATTCAGCAGGCCCGTGCGGTCGGCATGACCTGCCCCATCGTCTGCGGTGACTCCGCGGATACCCCCGAAGTAGCAGCCGTTGCTGGCCCGGCCGTGGAAGGCGTTGTGTACGTCTCCGCGTTCTCCGCCGAATCCACCGCGGATGCAGCCGTGAAGTTCGTTCAGGCCTACACCGCGCAGCATGACGGCGAGAGCCCGAACTCCAACGCAGAACTCGCGTACGAAGCGACCAAGATGGTTATCTACGCGCTGCAGAACGCGGCGGAACTCACCCGCACCAGCGTGCGTGATACCCTCGCGACCATTTCGAACCTCGAGCTCCCGTCCGGCCTGATCACGGTAGGTGCAGACCGCAACCCGATCAAGGGCGCCGTCATCATGGAATACGATGCAGCGGGCGTGTCCCACTTCGTCGCAGCCGTCAACCCCAACTAAGCGAACCGTTAACAAGTATAGTATAATCAAGAGGATCTACTGAGCCGATGCGCCGGTTGCGTCAAACCAGCCGGCGCATCGCCTTTCATTCCGCAAGCGGATTCCTTTCATATGAGATTGGAGGCTTCAACTTGTCCACGTTCTTACAGTATTTGATCTATGGCCTTCAGCTGGGCAGCGTATATGCGCTATTGGCGCTGGGCTATACCATGGTCTACGGCATCGTCGGCATGATTAACTTTGCGCACGGCGACTTCCTGATGATCGGCGCGCTCGGCACGTTCTTTGTTGCCAAGCTGTTTACCAGCTTCAATATCGACGGAACCTACCCGATGCTGATCGTCGGCGTAATCATTCTCATCGCGATGCTCGGCACCGGCGCAATCGGCGTCGGCGTGGAAGCGGTTGCGTACCGCCCGCTGCGGAACAAGCCGCGCATGATCGCGCTGATCACGGCGGTTGGCGTATCCATGTTCCTTGAGAATTTCCCGCGCGCGCTGCCCTTTATCGGGCCGAACCCGCGCTCGTTCCCAACGCTGTTTCAAACCGTTCGATATAACTTTTTCGGCGCTTCCATCACCTCGACGCAGATCATTATGATCTCGCTGGCGGCGGTGGTCATGGTTGGGCTGTACCTGTTGGTCAACAAGACCAAGATCGGTGCGCAGATGCGCGCGGTCAGCATGGATAAGGACGCGGCGGCGCTGATGGGCATCAACGTCAACCGCGTGATCTCGACAACGTTCTTCATCGGCGGCGCGCTGGCCGCGGTTGCGGGCATTTGCTACGCAAGCGTCTACCCGCAGGTTGAGGTCTATCTGGGCTCCTGGCTCGGCACAAAGTCGTTCATCGCCGCGGTTCTTGGCGGCATTGGCGACATTCGCGGCGCGATGCTCGGTGGCTTCATCATGGGCATTTCGGAAATCTTTGCCACCGCGGTGAACTCCACGTTTGGTTACGCGGTTGGTTTCATCATCCTGATCGTGATTCTGCTTGTGAAGCCCGCGGGCATCATGGGCAAGCTCACGAAAGAAAAGGTTTGAGGAGGGGCTGTATATGAACTGGAAAAAACTCATCAAGTCAGCCTATCCCGCCGCAATTGTGGTTGCGATTTATCTGCTGACGGTTCTGCTCCTCAAGGGCGGACTCATCAACAAATACTATATTCAGGTCATGATGTTTGCCGGAATCAACATTATGATGACGGCGAGCCTGAACCTCGTCAACGGCTTTTCCGGCCAGTTCTGCATTGGCCACGCGGGCTTCATGTCCCTCGGCGCATACGGCGCGGCGATCATCACGACGATGGTCTTCGACGGAAAGAACATTCCCGTGCTCGCGCAGACGCCGGTGTTTCTGCTCGGCCTGCTTGTTGGCGGCTGCGTAGCCGCGTTTGTCGGCGCGCTGATTGGCCTGCCCTCGCTCAAGCTCAAAGGCGACTACCTCGCGATTGTGACGCTCGCGTTCGGCGAGATCGTTCGCGCCATCCTGCGCCTCATCAAGCCCATTGGCGCGGCGCGCGGCATGATCGGTATTCCGAACTACTCGACGCTCGCATGGATTCTGCTCTTTATGACGCTGACCCTTTACCTATTAAAGAACCTGATCTATTCGCCCTATGGGCGCGCGTTTATCGCGATTCGCGACAACGAGATTGCCGCGGACGTCATGGGCATTGACACCACGAAGTACAAGATCACGTCGTTCTGCATCGCGGCGTTCATCGCCGGTGTTGCGGGCGGGCTGTATGCGCACCTGTTGGCGTTCATTCAGCCGGATTCGTTCAGCTTCGTCAAGAGCTCGGACTTCCTCGTCTTTATGTACGCAGGTGGCAGCGGCTCGCTCACCGGCTCCATCGTCGGCGCCGCGCTGTTGACCGTGCTGCCGGAGGTGCTGCGCTTCCTCTCGGAATGGCGCATCGCGGTGTATGCGGCCGTGCTCGTTATCGTTATGCTCTATCGCTCGGACGGACTCGTTGGCGGCAAGGAACTGCCGTTTATGCGGATTCGCCGTGGCGAGCTGTATGAGGAACCGCTCTTTGCACGCAAGGGCGCGAAGAAACGCCCCTCCGCGCAGGATCGATAAGGCGGGAAAGGGAGAGTATTCATGAGTATACTTGAAGTAAAAAACCTGTCGATCATGTTTGGCGGACTCTGCGCGGTGGACAACTTTAACCTCAGCCTCGAAGAAGGCGAAATGGTTGCGGTCATCGGGCCGAACGGCGCGGGCAAGACGACGGTATTCAACATGCTGACGGGCATCTACAAGCCGACTTCGGGCAGCATTGCGTTCGAAGGCAAGGAAATGATCGGCAAAAAGCCCTATCAGTTTGCACAGGCGGGCATCACCCGCACGTTCCAGAACATCCGGCTGTTTTCCAACGCAACGGTTGCGGACAACGTCAAAATGGCGCACACGATGCACAATCAGCAGAGCCTCGCGAGCTGCTTTCTGCGCACCCCGGCCATGCGACGCAGCGAGCGCGAGCTGGATGAAAAGGTCATGGATCTGCTCGGCGAGCTGAACCTCACCGACAAGGCCGACTTTCTGGCCAAGAACCTGCCATATGGCGAGCAGCGCCGCCTCGAAGTGGCGCGCGCGCTGATGACCAACCCGAAGGTACTGCTGCTCGACGAACCCGTCGCTGGCATGATCACCACGGAGCTGGAGGAGATGGCGCGGCTGGTCGTGGACATTCGCAAGCGCTTCCACCTGACGATTATCTTAATTGAGCACCATATGAACTTCGTTATGCCGATTGCGGACCGCATCAAGGTGCTGGATTTCGGCAAGACCATTGCGGAAGGACTGCCGCAGCAGATTCAGAAGGATCCGCGGGTCATCGAAGCCTACCTGGGAGGAGAGTACAAAAATGTCGATGCTTGACGTGAAAGACCTTTACGTTTCCTACGGGGCGATCAAGGCCGTGCAAGGGGTCTCCTTCCATCTGGACAAGGGCGAAATCGTTGCCCTGATCGGCTCCAACGGCGCGGGAAAGTCCACGGTACTTCGGACAATCTCCGGCCTGGAACGCGCCAAGAGCGGTTCCATCGAGTTTGAGGGACACGAGCTGACCAAGATGAAGGCGCACAAGATCGTGGAACTCGGCATTGCGCACGTTCCGGAAGGACGCCGCGTGTTTTCCGGGCTGACCGTGCTCGAAAACCTGAAGA
>JAYFPQ010000056.1:0-8676 GCA_034927595.1 Christensenella sp. | reverse complement strand
GTAACCACGCCGGAGCGCGCAAAGGGCATTCTCGACATCTGGCTCAGCGTTCCGTTTTCCCATGGCGAGCGGCACCAGCGCCGCATCGATAAAATCTCGAAATACGAAGAGACGCACAACTGCGAGTAATCGCGTTCCCCGGTTTTCAACGAGAAAAATTACGATTAATTTGAAGGAGGCTCATTATGTCAAAAGTAATCACCATCGATCATCCGCTCGTACAACACAAGCTCTCGCTCCTGCGCGATAAGGACACCGGCTGCAAGGCATTTCGCGAACTGGTCTACGAGCTGGCAATGCTCATGGCCTACGAAGTAACCCGCGACCTCGAACTCAAGGAAATTGAGATCGAAACGCCAATCTGCAAGACCAAGGTGCAGACGCTTGCCAACGAGAAGATCGCGGTCATTCCGATTCTGCGCGCCGGCCTTGGCATGGCGGACGGCATCATGAGCCTGATTCCGAACGCAAAGATGGGACACATCGGTCTCTATCGCAATCCCGACACGCTGATGCCCACCGGTTACTACTGCAAGCTTCCGCAGGATGTTTCCGAGCGGGAAACGATCATTGTCGACCCGATGCTCGCAACCGGCAACTCCGGCATCGAAGCGATTAAGATCGTCAAAGACGCGGGCGTAACCAGCATTCGCTTCGTATGCCTCATTGCCGCGCCCGAAGGAATTCAGGCGATGCAGGAAGCGCATCCGGACGTGGACATCTACGTTGCGCATATCGACGAAAAGCTCAACAGCCATGGTTATATCGTGCCCGGCCTCGGCGACGCGGGCGACCGTCTGTTTGGAACGAAATAACTCCTGTGATATTGCGGGGGATATTATTTCATATTTATGAAATTGTCCCCTGCTTTTTTTATGAGAATATGTTAGAATAGATTCGCTGTTTGTTATAAATGTATGAGTGCAAGTCAAAAAACGCATTTCGGGCAGCGTGATTGGATCCATCGAAACACTTGGAGGCACATATGCGATCGATTATCGATGAAATCGCGGCCGCGGAAGAACAGGCGGAGCAGATTCGGTTAAACGCCGTCTCGCAAGCGCGCGAGGAAACGGCAAAAGCGCGGGAACAGGCGCAGCAGGCGCTTGCCGCTTTGGCTGCCCAGGAGCGCGAAGCGAGCGAAAAAATGCGCGCAAATGCGCAGAGCCAGGGCGAACAACGCGCAAAGGAAACGCTCGCAGGAATGATCCGCGAAGCGGACGAACTCTGCGCTCGTGCGGACGGTCGCGTAGAATCCGCTATTGCTTACCTGGTCGATCAGGTGACGAAGTCCGCCTGACGGACGATTCTTTGTTTGAACATCAAGCAGAAAAATCTCGCGAAAAGGTGATTGTACACGAATGATCGTTCCTATGAAGCGCATTACGCTCGTTGCGCACAAAGCCGACGAAGCGGCCATTCTAAAGGCGCTGCAGGCGACGCAGTCTGTTGAGATCTTACAAAAAGGGGATACCGGAGCAAACATTTCCGCGTTGGAGCGGGCGGAAGCACGCGTGCAGAAGCTCAAGGACGCGCTTGTTACGCTGCGTCCGTTCGGCGAGAAGCGCGGGTTCTTTGCGTCTATGCCCGAAATGCGGGCGGAGGAGCTCGCCGAACTGCTGCCGGAAGCGGTTTCATATTCCGACCAGGTAGCTACGATTGCGCGGGATCTGGCGTCCACGAAATCAGAAATTGATAAGAACGAAGCTACGATAGATTCTCTGCGTCCCTGGGAGCAGTTTCCGGCGGACATGCAGACTTTTTCCAGCGCGCGTACCGTGAAATATTTCACCGGATTGATTGCCGCACAGGACGTAGAAAAACTGGAAGCAATCGAACAGACCGCGGAGTACCAGCTCTTTAACGAGGGGGCGTTTCGCGCATGCGTGGTCGCCTGCCCGATCAACGAGGCAAAAGCGGTCGGCAACGTGCTTAAATCGCTCAACTGGACGGACGTTGTCTTTCCGAAGCTATCCGGCACACCCGCCGAAGCCATGCAGGAACTCTATGAGCGCAACCGGGCGTTGACCGCAAAGAAAGTTGATCTTGAAAACGCCTTGACGGAGGAAGCGGGAAACCGCACCCGGCTGGTCGAGGGCGCGTATGACGCGGCGGTGATCGAACGCGACCGCGCCGCGGCGGCAGCCGACCTCGTTCGAACCAGCGCAACATTCGAGTTGGAAGGCTGGGTTCCTTCGGATAAGTTGAACGCCGTGGAGCAGGCGATTCGCTCCATTACCGACGCGTTCTATCTGGACGTTCGCGATCCCGAGGACGGGGAAACGCCGCCTTCCTATGTGGAGAACAACAAGTTTGCAACGCCGTTTGAGCAGGTGACGAACCTCTATTCGCGTCCCGACCCAAAGGGAATTGACGCGACGCCGTATATGGCTCCGTTCTACGTGCTGCTCTTTGGGCTCATGCTCAGCGACACCGGATATGGAATCGTGCTGGCCATTCTGACGGCGGCATTCATCAAGATTAAAAAACCGACCGGCATGTCCGGCGGGTTTGCGCGTGTGCTGTTCTGGGGCGGGATTTCGACCATCGTCTGGGGCGTTCTGGTCGGCACGTTCTTTGGAATGGACTTTGACGTTCTCTTCGGAACGAAGAACCTGTTTCCGATCTTCGTCGATCCAATGGAGAATCCAATCGGCATGTTGATTCTCTGCTTCGGACTCGGCGTGTTGCACATTCTCTTTGGCGTCATTCTAAAGATGAAGGTGGCGTTTTCAAACGGGGACTGGCAGACCGCAATCTTCGACAGCCTCTCCTGGATTCTGATTGTGCTGGGCCTGATCGTGTACGCCGTGCCTTCGGCGGTTCCGGGTTTGCCCAAGGTGATTGGCACCGTCGGTCTCGCGGCGGCTGGGCTTGGCGCCGTGATGATTCTGCTCTTCAAGGGCAGGGACAAGAAGAATCCGTTTGCGCGGACGATTTCAGGCCTCGGCGAACTGTATCAGGTGACCGGATATCTTTCGGATATCCTGTCGTATGCGCGTCTCTTCGCCCTTGGCATCGCAACCGGCGTTATTGCTTCGGTCTTCAATGAACTCTGCAAAATGCTGATGGGTTCGCCGATTCTGGTGTTGCGGATTCTGGGCATTGCGGTTGCCTGCGTGCTGTTGGTTGCGCTGCACGGGTTTAATATCGCGATCAACACGCTGGGCGCGTTCGTGCATTGCGCGAGATTGCAGTATGTTGAGTTTTATGGGAAATTCTACGAGATGGGCGGGAGAGCGTTCCGTCCGCTCGGATATCAGACAAAGAACGTTCGAATTTCGGATGATGCGTCATCCATCAGTCATTAAAAGGAGGATTTATTACAATGGAACTTCAATGGGGTACGATCTTTGCCGCGGCGGGCGCGGCTATGGCGGCGGTTATGGCGGGCGTAGGCAGCGCAATTGGCGTTGGTCTCGCGGGACAGGCAGGCGCGGGCGTCGTTTCGGAGGATCCGGATCGGTTCGGTTCCTGCCTGCTGCTCCAGCTGCTGCCGGGTACGCAGGGCATCTACGGACTGCTGATTGCGTTTGTCATCGCTTCCAAGGCTGGCTTGCTCGGCGGCGGTTCCGTGCTGACGGCTACGGCGGGACTGAGTCTGTTTTTAGCAGCGATTCCGATCGCGTTTGGTGGCCTGCTTTCCGCAATTGCGCAGGGCAAAGTTGCCGTGGCCGGGATTAACATGGTAGCCAAGAAACCCGAAGAGCAGGGCAAAGCGATGCTCATGACCGTCATGGTTGAAACCTACGCGGTGCTGTCTCTGCTGATCTCCTTCCTGCTGGTCAACGGCGTAAAAATCGGCTAAGCTGGAATACTTCGAACGATAAGGAGCTGCCAATGGCAACCATTTCCATATCCGGTACCAATAAGCTGGCCGAACGCATCGTAACAGAGGCGGAGGCGGAAGCAAAGGCAACGCTGGAAGAGTCCGGCGCGGTTGTGCGCGAGATTCTGGCGCAGGGCGATAAAGCCGTTGCGGCAACGCGGGCGGAACTGCTCGCAAAGCGCGAGGCGGAAGAAGCGAGCATTCTCGGCGGGTATCAAACCCGCGCCGCACTGGACGGCCGCAAGGCCGCGCTCGCGAAGAAGCGGGCGGTCATCGACCGTGCGTTCTCCGGCGCGTATCAGGCGGTTTTATCGCTGGATGCCGCAAAACGCGGCAAGATCTGCGAGCGAATGCTGCGCGCGGAAACGGAAGGCGGCGAAACCATCGTGCCCGCGCCAAACGACCGCAAGGCGATTGAGCAGGCGCTGGCCTCCATGCCGGAGAGAAAGCTGAAGCTTTCAAACGAAAACGCTTCGTTGGATGGCGGTTTTTTGATTCTTGCAACAGGGTATGAGAAGGACTGTTCCTTTGCGTCGCTCTTAAGCCAGGTACGCAGCGAAGAGGAAACAAACGTTTACAAGCTTTTGTTTGATTGATTGAAGGGAGGGTTTCATGCCACAGCCAAGTTATGCTTACGCATGCGCGCGAATCAGCGCGCTCGAAAAGACCCTCTTTGACAAAGAGACCATCCGGCGCATGGCGGAGGGCAGTCTGGAAGACGCGATGCGGCAGATGACCGACGCGAAATACGGCAGTCTGCCCGAGGCAACGAGCGAAGACGTGGAGCGGATGATTAACACGGTTCGCCGTCAAACGGCGGAAACGATCAAGGAGCTGTCGCCGGAACCGGCGATGACCGATCTGTTTCTGCTCGCGACGGACGCGCACAATCTGAAGATTCTCATCAAGGCCCGTTTGCTGGGGCTAAATGAGGCAGCAACGCTGGAAGGCGGCCTGTATTTGCGCGAACAGATTGCAAGCATGGTTTCGCAGCAGGAATACGGCGATCTTCCGCAGGCGCTTGCCGACTCGCTCCAGGCGTTGGAGGGGAAGCTGCGCATTCAGCCGGACCCGCAAACGGTCAGCGTGTTTGTGGATTACGGCTACCGCGCGCATTGCCTGAAAGCCGTCGAGCAGATGAAGGAACCGTTTATTCGGCAGTACTTTGCCGCGCTTTGCGATTTTGACAACGTGATTACGTTCCTTCGGATGCGTGCCATGGGTGCGCAGAAGGAGGATCTGAAGGCGGTGCTGCTGCCGTCTATCGGGATTCGTCCGCAGGCGTTGATCGACGCATACGAACTCTCCGCCGAGTCGCTGACAAAAGCGCTCTCCGGCAGCGTCGCCAAACACGCGCTGCTCGAAGGACTGGCAAACATGCTGACGACGGGCAACATCGCGATGCTCGAAAAAGCGCGGGATAACTACCTGCTCTCGCTCGTCAACGATCACCGGCACGACGTAATGACCATCTTCCCGGTGGTTGGCTACTATCTCGCGCGGGATCGCGAGGCAAAGGCGCTTCGCCTCATCGTCACCGTGAAACGAAACGGGCTGGACGACGGCGTGATTCCGGAAAGATTGAGGGAACTCTATGGCTAAAATTGGCGTGATTGGAGACCGCGACTCCGTGCTGCTGTTTAAGGCGGTCGGGCTGGACGTGTTCTTTGAGGACGAAGGCGAAAAGGCGAATCGAACGCTGCACCGCCTCGCGCGCGAAGGATATGCTGCCGTATTCGTGACGGAGAAGCTCTATCCCGCCTGCGCGGAGACGATTGCGGAGTTCGAGGGACAGCCGTATCCGGCGATTATCCCGATTCCGGACAATCAGGGTTCGCAGGGGTTGGGCGAACGTAAATTGCGGCAAAACGTCGAAAAAGCGGTCGGCATGGACATTCTGTCCAACCAGAATTAACGAATATATTCGTGAGTCCAATTCAGAAGAGTTGGAATCACGGTGTTTTGTAGAACGATTACGAAAGGGCAAACAACATGCAAGGAACGATCATCAAGGTCTCGGGACCGCTCATCGTTGCCAGCGGCATGGCGGATGTACAGATGTACGACGTTGTGCGCGTATCCGAAAAACACCTGATCGGCGAGGTAATTGAACTTCGCGGTGATAAGGCGTCTATTCAGGTTTATGAGGAAACGGGCGGAATCGGCCCCGGTGAACCGGTGGTATCCACGGGCGCGCCGCTCTCCGTAGAATTGGCGCCGGGATTGATCGAATCCATTTTCGACGGCATCCAGCGCCCGCTGAACGTGATTCGCGAGAAAGCGGGGGACCGCATTACACGCGGCATTACGGTCGATTCACTCGACCATGAGAAACTTTGGAACTTCACGCCCGTCGCCAAGGTTGGCGATGTGCTCACCGGCGGAGACGTGCTCGGCACCGTGCCGGAGACGGAAGCGGTGCTGCACCGCGTGCTCGTTCCGCCGCGCGTTTCGGGCAAACTCGTCTGGATTTTTGAGGGCGAGGCAAACATCGTTACGCCGATTGCGAAGCTGGAAACCGCGGATGGCAAGGTGGTTGAACTGCCGATGCTTCAGCGTTGGCCGGTTCGCAAAGGCCGCCCCTACGCGGAAAAGATTTCGCCGAAAGAACCAATGCTTACCGGCCAGCGCGTCATCGACACGCTCTTCCCGGTTGCAAAGGGCGGCACGGCGGCGGTGCCCGGCCCGTTTGGCAGCGGCAAGACAGTTGTTCAGCATCAGCTCGCGAAATGGGCGGACGCGGACATCATCGTCTACGTTGGCTGCGGCGAGCGCGGAAACGAGATGACGGACGTGCTCATGGAGTTTCCGGAATTAAATGACCCGCGCACGGGACTGTCGCTGATGAAGCGCACGGTGCTGATTGCCAACACGTCCGACATGCCGGTTGCCGCGCGCGAAGCTTCGATTTACACCGGAATCACAATTGCGGAGTACTTCCGCGATATGGGTTATAAAGTCGCCATCATGGCGGACTCCACCTCCCGCTGGGCGGAAGCGCTGCGCGAGATGAGCGGACGTCTTGAGGAAATGCCGGGCGAGGAAGGATACCCCGCGTATCTGTCCAGCCGCTTGGCGGAGTTCTACGAGCGCGCGGGTTCCGTGCGCGCGCTGGGGTCGGAAGGACGCGAGGGCGCCGTTTCCGCCATCGGCGCGGTTTCCCCTCCGGGCGGCGACATCTCCGAGCCGGTTTCCCAGGCGACGCTGCGCATCGTAAAGGTCTTCTGGGGTCTTTCGAGCAAGCTGGCCTACGCGCGCCATTTTCCGGCAATCGACTGGCTGCAGAGCTATTCGCTCTACCTCGATCGCCTGAACAACTGGTTTAATCAAAATGTATCCAGCGATTGGTCTGCACAAGTGCAAAAGACCATGGCGCTGTTGCAGGAGGAGAGCGAGCTGGACGAAATCGTCCGCCTCGTCGGCATTGACGCGCTGTCTTATCGTGACCGCCTGACGCTGGAGTGCACGCGTTCCATTCGCGAGGACTATCTGCATCAGAACGCGTATCATGAGGTGGACACCTACTCCTCACCAAAGAAGCAATACCTGCTGCTCAAAACGATTCTTTCGTTCTACGAGAAGAGCCTCGTTGCGTTGCAGGAGGATGCGTCGTTTAACAAGCTCGTCAGCCTGCCCGTTCGCGAGCAGATCGGGCGAATGAAATACGTGCCGGAAACGGAAATTGAAGCGCGCTGCGACGAGATTTCGCGGCAGATGAGCGAGCAGATTCGCGCGCTGACGGAGGGCTGAGGAGTATGCGGAAAGAATATCGAACAATTCAGGAAGTGGTCGGCCCGCTGATGCTCGTAGAGCAAGTTTCGGGCGTGAAATACGACGAGCTCGTTGAGATTGAGCAGGCGGACGGAACGATTCGCCGTGGTCGTGTTCTCGAAATTGACCGCGACAAGGCGCTATTGCAGCTCTTTGAAGGCTCGCAGGGCCTCCAAATCAGCAGCTCGAAGGCGCGTTTTTTAGGCAAGTCCATTGAGTTGGATGTTGCGCCCGACATGCTGGGCCGCATCTTTGACGGCATGGGCAAGCCCATTGACAACGGCCCCGCCTTGATTCCGGAGAAGCATCTGGATATCAACGGTACACCGATGAACCCCACCGCGCGGGACTACCCGAGCGAATTCATCCAAACCGGCATCTCCGCCATCGACGGGCTGAACACGCTCGTTCGCGGACAGAAGCTGCCGGTGTTCTCCGGCTCGGGCCTGCCGCACGCGAACCTAGCCGCGCAGATTGCAAGACAGGCGAAGGTGCTTGGTTCGGACGAGAAATTCGCCGTGGTGTTCGCCGCGGTCGGTATTACGTTTGAAGAATCGGACTTCTTTATCGAAGATTTCCGCAGGACCGGTGCAATCGAGAAGACGGTTACGTTCATCAACCTCGCGAACGACCCGGCCATTGAACGCATCGCGACGCCGCGTATGGCGATTACCGCCGCGGAATATCTGGCATACGATCTGGGCATGCACGTGCTCGTTATTATTACGGACATTACGAACTATGCCGAAGCGCTACGCGAAGTTTCCGCCGCGCGCAAGGAAGTACCGGGACGGCGCGGCTATCCGGGCTATCTGTATACCGACCTTGCGACCATGTACGAGCGCGCCGGGCGTATCAAGGGCAACGCGGGCTCCATTACGATGATTCCGATTCTCTCCATGCCGGAGGATGACGTCACGCATCCAATCCCTGACCTGACCGGCTACATCACGGAAGGACAGATCATTCTTTCTCGCGAACTCTACCGCAAGGGACTGACCCCGCCGATCAACGTGCTGCCGTCGCTTTCCCGTCTCAAGGACAAGGGCATTGGCAAGGGCAAGACGCGCGAGGAT
>JAYFPQ010000041.1:0-16063 GCA_034927595.1 Christensenella sp. | reverse complement strand
AAGGCGACGTCGCCATGCGCGACGGAATCATCATTGGCGTCGGCTCCTATACCGGACGTGCGGAGATCGACGCAAAGGGCGCTTACCTCTGCCCCGGGCTCATCGACGGTCATGTGCACATCGAATCCTCTATGGCGCATCCTTCCCGTTTTGCAAACGTCATTCTCGACAAAGGAACAACTTCAATCATTGCCGATCCGCATGAGATTGCGAATGTCTGCGGCGCGGATGGAATTCAATATATGCTCGATCAAACGGAATGGCTTCCCCTTTCCGTTTTTGTTATGGTACCCTCCTGCGTGCCCTGCACCGCGTTTGAAACGAGCGGCGCAAAGCTCACCGCGCGGGACATGGAGCCGTTCATCAGCCACCCGCGCGTGCTGGGTCTCGGCGAGGTCATGGACTATGTCGCAACCGTAGAGGGCGACGGCGAGATGCTCGACAAGCTGCACCTCTTCCGCCACCACCCGATCGACGGGCACGCGCCCGCGCTCACCGGCGACGCGCTGAACGCCTACTGCGTCGCGGGGCCGTATACGGATCACGAATGCATCACCTACGAAGAGGTGCTCGAAAAGCTGCGCAAGGGCCTGCGCATCCACCTTCGCCTTGGCTCCGCCAACCGCGGCGTCGAAGAGATTATGAAAAAAATCGCAGATAACAATCTGCCGACGCGGCGGATGAGCTTCTGTACGGACGATAAGCACCTTACCGACATCCGCGAAGAGGGGCACATCAACTACATTGTCCGCCGCGCGGTGGCAAACGGCATTTCGCCGATCCACGCCATCCAGATGGCGACCATCAACACCGCGGAGGCATACGGCATTCGCCACTACGGCGCGGTTGCGCCGGGGTATCGTGCGGACTTTGTCGTCTTCGACAACCTCACGGACTTCAACCCGCAATTCGTCATTACGGACGGAAAGCTCTTTGAACCGAGCGTGGACACGCACATCAAGCCCGACCCGAAGATCTACAACAGCGTCCATCTGGCGCCCAGAAAGCCGGATATCCTCCGCCTGCCGATCACCGGCAAGGCAAACATCATCCGCCTGATTCCAAAGGAACTCGTCACCGCGCTGGACACGGAAGAAGTCTATACGGAGAACGGCTGCTTCGTGCCGAAGAACGGTCTGCTCAAGCTCGCTGTGCTGGAGCGGCACCATGCTTCCGGTCGCGTGGGCTTAGGCATTCTGCGCGGGTTCAACATTACAAACGGCGCCATCGCAACCACCGTCGGTCACGATTCGCATAATCTCATCGTCGTTGGGGACAACGACGCGGACATGCTTCAGGCAGTCAACGTGCTCGAAGAGTGCGGCGGCGGATACGTCGTGGTACGAAACGGCGAAACGCTCGCAAAGCTCACCCTCTCCGTCGCAGGGCTCATGAGTGACGCGCCGCTGGAGGTTATTCTCAAGCACCAACGCGAGCTGCTGGACGCGGCGGCGACGCTCGGCATTCAGACGGAGTCCGACCCGTTCATCACGCTCTCGTTCATCGCGCTGCCGGTCATTCCGGACGTGCGCCTCACGGACATGGGGCTCTTCGACGTCACCAAAATGGAGTTCTTTAATAAGATCATACAGTAAAGATCCTTCGCCAGTCGTTCGAATGGCACTTAAATATTAGTGGAGTTCTTTAATAAGATCATTCAGTAAAGACCCTTCGCCAGTCGTTCGTACGACACTCTATATAATATATGTTGTTTATTTTGTGATATTCCCGTAGCGTTTTGATGAAACCCCTGTTCTTCAATTTCCCAAGTAGTATGATAAGCATGGATCATTCTAAGCTCACTGGAACCAAACCATCCATTCGAGTGAACACAATACACCGCGGAGGGCGGACCGCACCGCCGCCGCGTTTCGGCACCACAAATAGGAGGGACATATGGTAGTTGGAACAAGCGTCAAACGCGTAGACGCAATCGACAAGGTAACGGGACGCGCCCGTTATACGGACGATCTCGCAGACAAGAGCGCCCTGATCGTCAAAATCTATCACTCGACCATTGCGCACGGCATGGTCAAATCCATCGACAAGAGCGCGGCGGAGCAGATTCCGGGCGTCGTAAAGGTCATCACCTGTTTTGACGTGCCCAACCGTCCCTTCCCCACCGCGGGACATCCTTGGTCGATGGACCCACATCATCAGGACGTTGCCGACCGCCTGCTGCTCAACACGCATGTGCGGTATTATGGCGACGACGTTGCCGCGGTCATTGCCGAGGACGAGGTCGCCGCTGCACAGGGCGTCCGCGCGCTCAAGGTGGAGTATGAGGAGTTTCCCTTTGTGCTCGACCCGCAGGAAGCGATGAAGGACGGCGCGCCGCTTCTGCACGACGACTTTCAGAACAACATCCTCGCGCACACCGGCTACGAGGTTGGCAACTATGAAGAAGCGATTCAGGAACCGGGTCTCGTGAAGATCGAGGGCTGGTATGAAACGCCAATCGTGCAGCACTGCCACATCGAAAACCACATCTGCTACGCCGAGGAGCAAAACGGAAAGATCGTGATCGTTTCGAGCACGCAGATTCCGCATATCGTCCGCCGCATCTGCGGGCAGGCGCTGGGCCTCCCCTGGGGCAGCGTTCGGCTCATTAAGCCCTACATCGGCGGCGGATTCGGCAACAAGCAGGACGCGCTCTACGAGCCGCTCTGCGGCTACTGCTGCCAGCAGGTTGGCGGACGACTTGTCAAACTCGACGTCAGCCGCGAGGAAACCTTCGTGAGCAACCGCGTTCGCCACGCGATTCGCTACCACATCATTACCTACGCGCGTCCGAACGGCCGCTTTGTTGCGCGCCGCATGGAAGCGTTTTCCAATCAGGGCGGCTACGCGAGCCACGGCCACGGCATCGTCGCCAAGGGCGCGAGCGCGTTTAAGCAGATCTACGTGGACGACAAGGCCACCAAGGTAGACGCTTACACCATCTTTACGAACACCCCCGCCTCCGGCGCCATGCGTGCCTACGGCATTCCGCAGGTATCGTTTGCCATCGAAAGCAGCGTTGAAGACGCGGCAAAGGTGCTGGGCATCGACTCGCTCAAGCTGCGGCAGATGAACATGATGCCCGTTGGCTACAAGGACGATTTTTCGAAGAACGTCAACTACTTTGACAGCCTGAACCAATGCATCGCAAAGGGCAAGGCGTATATCGACTACGAGCGCAAACACGCGGAATACGCCAAGCAAACTGGGCCGATTCGCCGCGGCGTCGGAATGGCAATCTTCTGGTACAACACCGCCGTCTGGCCCATCGCGCTGGAAGCTTCGAGCTGCCGCATGGTGATGAATCAGGACGGCTCCGTTCAACTGCACATTGCGGAGACGGAGATTGGCCAGGGCGCGGACACCGTGTTTGCGCAGATGGTTGCGGACACGGTCGGCATTCCGTTTGAAAAGGTGCATGTCGTCTCCACGCAGGACACGGACACCACCCCGTTTGGCACGAGCGCCTATGCCTCCCGCCAGACGTATGTTGCCGGATTCGCGATTCAGAACATCGGCACCCAGCTGAAAAACAAGATTCTGAACTACGGTTCGTACCTGACGGGCAAGCCCGCCGATACGCTCGATCTGGTCGACGGCATTCTAATTGAAAAGTCGACCAAGGAGCAGTTGATGCCGATTGACGAGCTCGCGACCACCGCGCTCTACTCCCTCGATCAGGCGGAGCAGTTCAGTGCGGAAGGCACAACGCAGATCAAGAGCAACGCCTATTCCTTCGGCTGCGGTTTTGTCGAAGTCGAGGTCGATATTCCGATGTGCAAGGTCACGCTCTTAAAAATGATCAACGTGCACGACTGCGGCCGGCTCATCAACCCGCAGCTTGCGGAAGCGCAGGTGCACGGCGGCATGAGCATGGCAATCGGCTACGGCATGGGCGAGCAGCTACTCTTCGACCCGAAGACCGGCAAACCGCTCAACAACAACCTGCTGGACTACAAGCTCTGCACGATGATGGATCACCCCGACCTGAAAGCGGAGTTTGTCGAGAATTTCGAACCGACCCGCCCCTTTGGCACAAAGGCACTCGGCGAGCCGCCTGCCTGCCCCGGCGCACCGGCGATTCGCAACGCAATTCTCAACGCAACCGGTATTTCGATCAACCAAACGCCGATGACGCCGCACGTCCTCTTTGCCCGGTTCAAAGAGGAAGGCCTGCTATAAGGGAAGGAGCACAAACATGTACGATTTTTCCGCATTATACGAAGCGACCAGCGTTCAGCACACGGTGGAGCTTTTGCGCGACCATCCGAACGCGACGCTGATTGCAGGCGGCAGCGACGTATTGATTAAAATGCGCGAGGGCAAGCTCGCGGGCGCGGAGCTCGTAAGCATCTACAAGCTCGACGAGCTGCGCGAGGTCACGATGGACCCCGACGGTGCGCTGCGCATCGGGCCTATGACGAGCTTTTCCCACGCGACGAACAGCCCGCTGCTTCAGCAGTATATGCCCGTGCTCGGCGAGTCGGCGGATACCGCGGGCGGTCCGCAGCTTCGCAGCATCGGCACCCTTGGCGGCAACATCTGCAACGGCGTGACCAGCGCGGACACCGCTTCCACGCAGGTTGCTTACGACGCGATGCTCGAAATCACGAGCGCTTCCGGCATGCGAAAGCTGAGCATCCACGACTTTTACAAAGGCCCCGGCAAGGTCGACCTCCAGCCGGGCGAGCTGCTCACCGCGATTCTGATTCCGAAGGAGAGCTACGAAAACTGCTTCGGCGTCTATATTAAGTACGCCATGCGAAACGCCATGGACATCGCGACCATCGGCTGCTCGGTCAACGTTGTGCTCAGCGCGGACAAGAAGACGCTCCAGCGCGTGCGCATTGCCTACGGCGTCGCGGGGCCGGTGCCTTCGCGAGCCCGCACTGCGGAAGCGGCGCTGAACGGAATGCCGGTTGGCGAAGCGGCGATTACCGCCATTGGCGAAGAAGTGCTCAAGGACGTGAACCCGCGCACCAGCTGGCGCGCGACGGCGGAGTTCCGCAAGCAGATCATCAGCGAGACCGCGCGCCGCGGACTCAGGGCCGCGATTGAGCGAGCAGGAGGTGTGTTCTAATGGAGAAAAAACTGATCAAGTGCAACATCAACGGCAAGGACGTCGAAAGCTATGTGGACGTTCGCGCCTCGCTGACGGACATGCTCCGCAACGACTACCGCCTGACCTCCGTCAAGAAGGGCTGCGAGGTCGGCGAGTGCGGCGCTTGCAACGTCATCATCGACGGCGAATGCTACAACTCCTGCATCTACCTCGCGGTTTGGGCGGAAGGAAAACACATCCGCACGCTGGAGAGCCTGCTTGGCCCGAACGGCGAACTGAGCGATATTCAGCAGGCGTTTGTCGACGAAGCGGCGGTTCAGTGCGGCTTCTGCACGCCGGGATTCATCATGACCGCGGTCAAAATTCTGGAATCCGGCAAGGAATACACGCGCGACGAACTGCGCAAACAGCTCAGCGGGCATCTCTGCCGCTGCACGGGGTATGAGAACATTCTCAACGCCGTTGAAAAGACAATGAAGAAGCGGCTGGGGAAATAGCAAAAATCCTTATTTTTTGAAATAAGGATATGAGAACATTCTCAACGCCGTCGAGAAAACGATGAAGAAGCGGCTGGGGAAAGCATAGTCTCTTTGTACCTTATCGAGTCAACAAAAATAGCCGCCTTTCGACGGCTATTTTTTCGTTGTGCTGGAGGCTCTTATGCGCTCTCCCTTATGGTTTCTCCAATAGTATTGCGATCGTCATGGAATCTTCTGTATACGGCTTACCTGCGACATCGCCAAACACCTGAAGCGTGCGAAATCCTGCCGCTTCCGCTTCGGCAATCAAATCGCTTTTCGAGAAACAGTGGTTCCAAACGTGGTACGCTCTTGCCGCATCGTGCGTGACAACGAGGTATTGGCTAAGCGTCGTGTTCTCCTGATACTTTCGGTCGTTCCTCAGACAGTAGTACCGATCCGCGCTCCAGAAACCACCGTCCTGAACCTCCCATGTACGGCTTTCTGGAAATCCGTCGTATTGTTTCAACGAGCAGACGTCCAGAAGAAACCTGCCACCGGAACGCAACCGCTCGAACGCATTTTTCAGGAGGCGCTTCCGATTGTCCGTTGACAGCGCGCCATAGTCGCAATAGATCATGACGGCAACATCAAACAAGTCCGGAATGGTCATCTGCAGGTAGTCTTCACACACATAGGTGATGGCATTCCTTTGTGTTTCGGCAACCTCACGCGCATACTCAATCGAGCGACTGGAAAAATCGATCCCGGTCACGTTGTATCCGGCTTTCGCAAACCGTTCGGCATACAGCCCAGGCCCGCAGCCGATATCCAGCAGCTTTCGGTATTGCTCCGGCGGCACGATTGCTTTGATCCAGGATACGGAGCGGTCGATAAAATCCGACCTTCGGCTCGCGAGATCTTCGTTCGGGTCGAGATGGATTTCGAGCAGTTTTTTCGAGATGTGTTCGTCTTTCCAAAAGACATTTTCCGTTGTTTCATAAAGTTCTGGCGACTTCAGAAATTTCTCTAGTTGTTCAAACATTTCAGGTTCCCCTTTCTTGTCTCAAAACAAAGACCGCAGATTTTACTCTGCGGCTTCCACTTTTGAATGGTGACGTAGCGGCAAAGAGTAAATAAAACCAAATAGGCAACAGATAGCAAAGCAATGCCTTTGCGCATTGTTCTACTCTGTTCTTTTGATTTTACCCGCTCTTTTCCGGCGAATCGATTCCTTTGTTCTATGGAATCCGATCCGTCGAACCGCATCGCCTCCTATTTCTTTTTGATTAATCTATCACCATCGATCCAGTTTGTCAAACTACCGCACTAATTTGTTTTCCACATAGAAAGGTAGATCGTATACGGAATATATCAATTTCGACATTGAAATCCGGCCGAAAGTATCGTAGCATAGGAAAGAAATAGACTTTACCTTTCGCAATCACGTAAACGTGGTTCGGTTGGTTTGGAATTCTCTTGAAAGGAAAACCCATCATGCGCTATTCGGATTTGGACAAAGCGGCTCTTTTGGCGGAGTTAACCCGCGTACAACAGGACTACGAGGCTCTTCGCGGCTACAAACTCAACCTCAACCTCACGCGCGGCAAACCCGAAACCGCGCAGCTTGCGCTCTCCAACGATATGATTCATACGTTGGACGACGGCAACTACGAAATCGACGGCATGGACGCGCGTAACTATGGCGAGCTGGCGGGTCTGCCCTCTTGCCGCAAGCTCTTTGCGGACATTCTTGCCTGCCGCGTGGAGGAGGTCATCCTCGGCAACAACGCGAGCTTACAGCTCATGTACGACCTCATCGCCAAAGCGTACACCCACGGCTTAAAGAGCAGCGTTCGCCCCTGGGCAAAGGAGGACAAGATCAAGTTCCTCTGCCCCTTCCCCGGCTACGACCGGCACTTTAACGTGTCGAAGTCCTTTGGTATGGAGCTGGTGCCCGTACCGATGAGCGAAAAAGGGCCGGACATGGACCTCGTAGAAGAGCTGGTCAAGGACCCCGCCGTCAAGGGCATGTGGTGCGTTCCGAAGTATTCGAATCCGGACGGCTACGTCTATCCGCTCGAAACCTGCCAGCGTATATCCGCGCTAAAGCCCGCCGCGCCGGACTTCGCACTCATGTGGGACAATGCCTACGCAATTCACGCGTTCGACGGCGACGAGCCGGCTTTTCCGGACATGATCGGCCTCTGCCGCGAGGCGGGCAACCCCGACCTCGTGTATGAGTTCGCCTCTACGAGCAAGGTCACCTACGCGGGCGCGGGCGTCTCCTGCATGGCCGCGAGCGAAAGCAACATCAAGTACATTCTGGGGCTCATGACCTATCAGACCATCGGCCCGAACAAGGTCAATGAGCTCATGCACGTTCGCTTCCTCAAGAACCTCGACAACACGCTCGCGCACATGAAGAAGCACGCAGCCATCATGAAGCCGAAGTTCGACCTCGTTTGCGAAGCGCTGGAGCGCGAGATTGACCCGCTCGAAATCGCGAGCTGGCATCGTCCCAAGGGCGGCTACTTCGTGAGCGTCAACCTCATGCCGGGCACGGCAAAGCGCGTGGTCGCGCTCTGCAAGGACGTTGGCGTTGCGCTCACGGGCGCGGGCGCAACCTATCCCGGCGGCGTCGACCCGCAGGACACAAACCTGCGCATCGCCCCCTCCTACCCGCCGCTTGGCGAGGTCAAGCAGGCGATGGACGTGTTCTGCACCTGCGTAAAACTCGCAACGCTCGAAAAGCTGCTGGCGTAACCCATTCAAGCAACAGAAAGCGCCGCTTCCGATGTTATTCGGAGGCGGCGTTTGTGTTTGAACTAATTAATCTTCATAATCGTACTTAAGACTTTGCGGATTAATTACTGAGTCTAAACCATAAGTGTTGATTCCCTTCTGGATTGCTTTATATATTCTTACGAAGCTAGGTATTTTGCAAGCTCCTATTGTTCCACGAACAACAAGATTAGAACAATATTCAAGGAACAATTTGTAGTTTCTTGTTGGTATTTCAGCAACCTCCCGAGAATTATCTTCGAGAATCTTGTTGCGCCGTTTCAGAAAAGTCAATACAGTATGAGCTAACCAGCCATCAAGTGCTTTCAATTGTTCTTCATCGTTTACTAATGGATAGAAACTCATTAGACCTTTGAATTCAAGTTTTTTATATGTATTGTTAAGATACTTAATGATTTTTTCGTCTGTCAAGTCTCCGTATAAATACCGTCTAATCTGTGATATCGCAACTACAAGAGCAGGGTCATAATTACCTTTCGGTAAAGACAACTCATTAGCATTTAAAAGCGTTTCGTGAAGCGGCTGAATTAGATTTTGATGTAAGATATACGATATGGTTTCTTTTATTCTTAAACATGATTTCTCCCTAATTGAGGTTTTGTCTGTCGAAATCTTGTAACCTAAGAACTCAATGTATGTTTTTGTTTTTGCTAGTTCTGAAGATGTATCTGAGCAAGTTAATAAGCTTATCCCTCCTGATTTCAATTGGTTAATTTTAACCTTTGACATTTCAGAAAAATCTCTGATTATTTTATGTGCCGCGCATATTTTACTATAGTCCCTTGACCAGATAATCGTGTCATCTGCGTAGCGTGCGAAACGAAGCCCTTCGAGTTCTAAATTTCTATCCAATTGCCAGCACACCAAATTTGCCAGGAAAAGGGAGATTGATGTTCCTAGTCTTATGCCTACGCCATCTGATGGTAAGAACTTCTTAATCAATGATCTCTCCTTCTGCGTAATAATATATCCATTCTTATTCATCTGTTCAAATAGGTACTCATGTGAAATTGAGCCAAAAAAATCGCTAAAATCATATTCCGCAACAAAGACACGATCCAATTCTTTTAAGTCAATTGAGATATCTTGTATAGCGAAATGAACGTTCTTATCATCTCGATATGCATATGCATAATGACTCATCCTGTGCTTGTTTTTACTTAGAAGTTTATAATACAAGTAATTTGAAACAGCAGCATCAGGTACCTGATAAATTGTGAGTATGCGCTTTTTCCCATTTCTTGTGGTTGTTTTCTTAATATAAGGTGGATTTGGCATATACGAACCATCAAGAAGTTTTTTCTTAATTGAACGACTTATTTGTTTGTGATGCTTCAATACATAATATGGATTGAATTTCGAGTCTAGTGCCCACCATTCTGGTTGCTTAATATATTTTCGTTCAGTTTGTAAAAACCTTTTTCTCTTTCTCTCAGATTCCTGATATGTATAGTTATGATAACCATCATGCCTCTTAGCTAGTTTCGCAGCTTCACAACAAATGAACCCATCAATAATGGATTCGTTCTTCTTCCATATTAATGCTTTCATTGCTAACCTTCACTTTCAATAATATACAAAACAAACTCCATCAAGAAGGTGGAGTTTGTTTCACGAGCCACTATAATTAAAAACAGGTTCTAAAGCAACGTAAAACTTAGCATCTTACGCATACATAAAGGAAGCCCGCTTGTATGCTTCCAAAATAAGTAGTGGCCCGTTTGTCTCCTAGAGACTTATATATATAATATAATACTTTCTTTCTCTGTACAAGACAGTTTTCTAGTTTTTTCACCGCAGTTTACATATAACTAAAAGAGCCGTTGCTATTTCACTTAGCAGCGGCTTTTGTATTATTTTTTTTACGCCTGATACGAATCGAAGCCCATCTTGTGGTAGACCTTCTGGACAGTCTTGCGGGCGGTTGCTTGCGCGCGCTCGGCGCCGCGCTTCATCGTTTCGGTCAGGTAAGTCTTTTCCGCCAGCAGACGGTTATACTCCGTTCGAATCGGGTTGAGCGTTTCGATGACCGCCTCGGCAACCGCGCTCTTGAGATCGCCATAACCCTTGCCCGCAAAGCTCGCGGCGGCTTCATCAATCGTATTGTTCGTGCAGGCGCTGTAGATCGAAAGCAGGTTGTAGACGCCCGCACGCTCGGGATTACCGGTAATCTCGCCCTCGCTGTCCGTGACCGCGCGCTTGAATTTCTTGAGAATCGCGTCCGGTTCGTCGAGAATGCGGATGTAGGCGTTCGGGTTCGGATCCGACTTGCTCATCTTCTTCTCCGGCTCCTGCAGGCTCATGATCCGCGCGCCGATCTTCGGAATATACGGCTCCGGTATCACGAACGTTTCGCCATAGGTGTTGTTGAAGCGAATCGCGAGGTCGCGCGTGAGCTCGACGTGCTGCTTCTGATCCGCGCCGACGGGAATGTACTTTGCCTGATAGATCAATATGTCAGCCGCCATCAGCACGGGATAGGTAAACAGCCCCGCGTTGATGTTTTCCGAGTAGCGCGCGCTCTTTTCCTTAAACTGCGTCATACGCGACAGCTCGCCCATGTATGCGTTGCACATGAGCGCCCAGGTGAGCATCGTGTGCTCCGGAACGTGGCTCTGGACGAAGATCGTCGAGCGGTTTGGGTCAATTCCGCAGGCAAGAAACAGCGCGTAGGTTTCAATGCTGCGCCGGCGTAGTTCCGTCGGGTCCATCTTGACGGTCTGCGCGTGCAGATTCGCGACCATGTAATACGCGTCGAAATCGTCCTGCATGGCGACGTAGTTCTTCAGCGCGCCAAAGTAATTACCAATGGTGAGGACGCTCGTCGGCTGAATGCCGCTGAGCACTGCGTCCTTCTTTTTTGTTATCGTCTCCATCATTCTCTCCAAAACAGTCTTCCCGCGGAGCGGGAAAGAAAAATACAAAAAAATATTGAGCAAGGAATAAGCCGAGTTCTGTCGAGTGCGACCATCTATCTAGACCCACTGTCGCCAGTGGGTTCATGCGATTCCCGAGAGCGTAGCGAGCCGCTATTAAATGCTCCCATATCAATCTTGCACCGAGTGGGGTTTACAGCGCGCCTCCGTCGCCGGGACGCGGGTGAGCTCTTACCTCGCCTTTCCATCCTTACCCGTTGCCGGGCGGTTTCTGTGTGTTGCACTTTCCCTGGAGTCGCCTCCGCCGGGTGTTACCCGGCACTCTGCCCTGTGGTGCTCTGACTTTCCTCACCCGCTGTTGGCGGGCGCGGTCGCCTTCCTTACTCAAATCTCTTATTCAGTTTTCAAGTGGCTTTTCTTACTCGTTCGCGGAATACAGAATCCTTCCGCAGTTTTCGCATTCGACAATGCCGTCCGTCGTCGCAATCTTTTTGAGCATCACCATCGGCAGCGACATATTGCACCCGCCGCATTTGCTGTTGATAATCTTCGCAATCGGGACCGCATGGTGCAGCTTCACCTGATTGAACCGCTCCAGCAGCGCGGGATCGACGGTCTTTGCCAGCGCGGCGATGTTTTGATCGTGCTTGGCCAGCTCGCCCGCGCGGGCTTCCTTCTCCTCTTCGCAGGTGACGCGCAGCGTATCGTATTCCTTCTTCGCTTTGCTCGCGGCCCTCACCGTGGTTTGGTATTCTTCCGTCGCCTTCTCAATTTCACCGAGCAGCGACTTTGTCTCGCGCACGCCCTGTGAAATCTCGCGGTTCAACCGCTCAATATCGACCTTGAGTTCGGTCATTTCCTCGGCGGTGCTCTCGTCGTCCTGACGGATGGTCTGGAGCTCGCCGCTCTCAACCTCCAGCCTTGCTTCGAGTTTCTCCACCGAATCGGTTAGTTTATTCAGCTGCTGTTCGTACGCTTCAATCTCTTCCGACAGCTTTGCGATCACCGCCTGCTGATTTTTCAGTTGCTTATGCAGTTTGTTGAGCTGTAATCGGGCGGGGGTCGAGCGAATTTCGTTCTCAACGGCGTTCTTCGCAATCTCCGCTTCCTGATATGCCCATAGCGCTTCCATCTTTCTCACGGCTATCTCCTCCTCAAAGGCGCACGAACGGACTCACGTCCGCGCGCGATAACTGATATTGTACAGGAAAACCCGCTTCCTGTAAACGTTGAATCAACGGAGGCAGCACAACCCGCTCCGTTTCGTAGTGTCCGGCGACGATTACGTTGAGCCCGATGGCCTGTGCCGCAATCGCGTCCGAGTGTTTCAGCTCGCCGGTCAGCAGCAGATCCGCGCCCAGTTCTTTGGCGGGCAGGAGCGAACTACCCCCGCTGCCGCCCATGACGGCGACGCGGGAAATGCACGCGGATGGATCGCCAATGTACTGGGCTCTGGTATCCAACACGCGCTCCACGTCAAGTAGAAACGCGCGACCTTCCAGCGCTTCTTTTCGCGTGCCGATTCGTCCGACGCCCTCGTCAAACGGAATCGCGTCCCGAATGCCAAGCAGCGAACAGAGCGTGTCGTTGACCCCGCCCGTCGCCGCATCCAGATTGGTATGCGCGGCAAACAGCCCGATTCCGTTTCGAATCAGCAGGCAGGCCGCCGCAGTCTCCGGGTCCGAATACGCCATGTGCGAAACGGGATGAAAGAACAGCGGATGATGCGTCAGCACGAGATCCGCGCCCCATTCGGCCGCTTCCTTGGCAACCGCGGTCGAGCAGTCCAGCGCAACGAGCACGCGGGTGATCTCGTCGTGATCCGACTCAACGAGCAGGCCGGGGTTGTCGAACTCCAGCGCGAGCGCGCGCGGGGCAATGCGCTCCATCGCTTCTAAAAAACGGTTCAGCTTCACGGCTGCTCCTCCCAATTCGATAATATCTGTTGTAGATGCAAGTGTTGCCGATCCAGCGTGTCCGAGCGCTGCGTACGGCGTTTTTTCTGTACGCTCGCGAGCATGCGCTCCGTAAGAGGCTTCATCATTGGTTCGCGGCGCGCAAACGCCGTATATCCGAGCAAAAAGCAATCCTCCGGCCAACCCTGCGGCAGCGGCTGTCGCTCTTTGAGAGGCTGCCCGATGGAAAACACCTGATAATACCGCCCCGCTTCGAACACCACGCGATCATCCAAAACCGGATAGTTCCGCTCGTAGAGCCAGCGCCGGATATCCTCTGCCGCGCGCATCGGCTGCAGCACACAAAGCCTCGCGCCCTTGAGCGGCGGAACAACGTCCAGAATCCGAGCCATCAACGTTCCGCCCATGCCGAGGATGGCAAGTGCTTCCGCCTCGCCGGTCTCGAGCGGGGCGAGACCATCGCCCAGACGCGTTTCCACGCGGTCTTGTGCGCCGATCTGGCAGGCAAGGCGAGCCGCCTTTCCCAGCGACGGCGCGCTGACGTCAATGGCGATGCACCGCTGAACAAGATCGCGCTGCACGAGCGCGCAGCTAAGCCGCCCGTGGTCGCAGCCAACGTCCGCAACGACGCGCGCGCCGGAGAGCAGCTCCATGGCGCAGGCAAGCCGTTCACGCGGTTGAATCTCTTGTTTGTCCCTCAACATATAGGTTTATTATATGGGAGAAACCGCCAAATTGCAAACTTGCTACAGCTGCATTTTGTGTCAATTCTGCAAACGAATCCACGTTTCGCTAACCAAAAAACGCCGGAGTTCCGGCGTTCTTGCGTGCAAGCATCCTGCTAGATCGAGATTGCCTTCTTTGGCTCGACGCGGTCGATCGGCCCGCCGCCGAGGCAGACGTCGCCCTGGTAAAACACAACCCACTGTCCGGGTGTGACCGCGCGCTGCGGCGCGTCAAACGCAACGTGCACCCCCGCGCCTTCGGTCGTAACGTGAACAGGCTGATCCGGCTGGCGATAGCGGAACTTCGCCGTGCAAGCAAATTCACTTGCAGGCACTTGTCCTGCGATCCAGTTGATTCGCTCCGCATCCAGAGAAAGCGAAAACAGCTCGTCGTGCTCGCCTTGCTGAACGATCAGCAGGTTGCGTTTAAGGTCCTTGCCGATGACGAACCAGCTTTCACCGCTGCCCTCGCTGCGCCCGCCAATGCCGAGGCCCTTTCGCTGGCCGAGCGTGTAGTACATCAGCCCATCGTGCCGCGCGATGACCTTTCCCGTTTCGTCGACCATGTCGCCCGGCTGCGCGGGCAGATACTGCATCAAGAACTGCTTGAAGTTCCGTTCGCCAATGAAACAGATTCCGGTGGAATCCTTTTTGGCGGCGTTGCTTAAGCCCACCTCCCGCGCGATGCGGCGCACCTCGCTCTTTTGTAGTTCGCCAATCGGGAAACGCGCGTTTTTCAGCTGAGCCTGCGTGAGCCCAGCGAGGAAATACGTCTGATCCTTGCCCGCGTCGAGCGCGCGCAGCAGCTTGACTCCATCGCGCTTGTCCAGCCGCGCGTAGTGGCCGGTTGCAAGCGAGCCCGCCCCCGTGGACACCGCGAAATCCAGAAACGCTTTGAATTTGATTTCGCAGTTGCAGAGCACGTCTGGATTCGGCGTCCGCCCGCGGGAATATTCCTCCAGAAAATAGGAAAATACGCGGTCGCGATACTCCCGCGCAAAGTTCACCGTATAGTAGGGAATTCCGATCACGCCGCAAACACTCTTGACGTCCTCATAATCGCTCGCCGCGGTGCAGACGCCGGTTTCGCCGTCCTCTTCTTCCCAGTTTTTCATGAACACGCCGACGACGTCCTCGCCCTGCTGCTTGAGCAGGTAGGCCGCCACGGCGCTGTCCACGCCACCGGACATGCCAACAATCACATGTCCGGTATGCAGTTCACTCATCCGTTGGTTTGCCTCGTTTCCAACGACGGAGCGGTTCGCCTCGTTCTGTTTACTCGGCGATCACCGTCGTAAGCATATATCCTTCATCTTCCAGCACTTCGCCCGCTTGCTTAAGCACGGTGGCTGGCGTCATGTCGGACTTGATCTTCGCGTCGTTCATCTCAACGGAAATAACTTCAAAGCCGGATTCCTTGAGGATATTCGTCACTTTGCTTACGCAGTGCTGGCAACCCATGCCATCAATCTTCAGCCGATACGTATTCATGGATGATACCTCCTGTCTGTTTGAATTCATTCTAGCAGGGCAAGTGTTCCTGTTCGATGACTTTGTCACATAGGTTCGACTCTTGGTGGTTGATGTTCCGTTTTTGCTGACATTCTTGCTTTTTTAGTGTATTCGACCAAACCGCAGGAATTCCTTTTCACTTTGCCGAAAATCACGCTGCATTGCCGCGCGCAAGCCCCCGCGCGCCTTGACAAACGCGCCGTTTTCCTGCGATAATATGCGTTGATTGACGACGAAGGAGCTAACACATTTTTTATGGCAGTGGAAAAGACAAACCCTTCTGATAAACCCGCTTGGTATACGATGGATCAGATCGTCTCGCTCTGCAAAGGGCGCGGCTTTGTTTACCCCGGCAGCGAGATCTACGGCGGTCTCGCCAACAGCTGGGACTACGGCCCGCTTGGCGTGGAGTTTAAGAATAACATCAAGCGCGCCTGGTGGCGCAAATTCGTGCAGGAATCGCCCTACAACGTCGGCATGGACGCGGCGATTCTCATGAACCCCGAAACCTGGGTAGCCAGCGGCCACGTCGGCGGCTTTAGCGACCCCTTGATGGACTGCAAGAGCTGCCGCGCCCGTTTTCGCGCGGACAAGCTCATTGAGGATTACGCGCAGGAGCACAACCTGACGGACGTTCGCCCGGACGGCTGGTCAAACGCGCAGATGGAAGCGTTTATTCAGGAGACGGGCATCGTCTGCCCCGAATGCG
>JAYFPQ010000082.1:0-30539 GCA_034927595.1 Christensenella sp. | reverse complement strand
TTTATATTTTTCTACAATTATGAGCGGATTCAATTGAAAACAAAACTGACGCCGCTCGAAAACCGACGTCAGTTCACGTAATTCTTTGTATTCCTACGATAGGGGCTCTTATTTGTGTCTAATCAACGGGGTTCAGTTCATATGCCGCCCTTTTTTTTACTAACCGCAGATCGCAATACCCAAGTCCCAAGAGAGAAAGCTGGATAATATTAACATCACCTAATAGCTCTATAGATTAAGGAATACCAACAAGAGCAGAATATGCATATTAACATTTAGCATGTTGATACTGGCAGTTCCTTTTAGATATAATATGTAGTTGTAAACGCAATTGCCGTTTAGGAGGTTTTCATGGAATATGTAAAACAGATTATTATCAGCGGTTTTAAGAAGTTTGAATCGTTTAAAATGGATTTCCATGATAAGACAAACATCATTGTTGGAGAAAATGAGTCAGGGAAGAGCACAGTTTTAGAAGCTATATGTGTTGTTTTGCATCAATGGTATAGGAACTCAGACAAGTCAATAATTAAAGATCTTTTGAATATAGAAATTACAAATCGCTTTATTAAAGCTCCTTCAGTACAAACTTTACCCCAAATTCGAATTGAACTTGAACTTCAACTTAATGAGACTAATAAAAACGCAAGAAGATTCTATGGTACATACGGAACAATTAGAAAATCTGATACTTTCGGCATAGTATATGAATGTAGGTTATCAGATGAATATGATTCTGAAATTGAAACAGAAATCATGCAGGGTAAAATTCCATACGAATACTATAGTATGAGTTGGCGAACTTTTCATGGTGATCCTTACAGCTTATTATTAAAACCTTTTAAAGCCATTCTAGTAGATCCAATTCAATATGATGGAAGCACTGCTTTCTCTTCGTTTAGTAAAAACCTTTTCAATGAGAAGTATGACGAAGGAATAAAGGCAAGAGCACGATATGATTTTCGTGAGAAGACAAATCAAGCTCTCGAAGAACTCGGACTTGAACCACTCAGCGAAGAGCAGAAGTTCGGCATAAGTAATAAAAAACTTATTCTTGATAATCTTGTTTCCGTACTTGATAATGCCATACCCCTTGAAAATAAGGGGAGAGGTATGGAACATATAATAAAAACACGAATTGCTTTGAAAAAAGCAAAGAGTCAGCTAAGCCTTGTGCTTATTGAAGAGCCTGAAAACCATCTCTCATACACAACTTTGCTGCGTATGATTAAGAACATTGAGGAAAGCATAGATCATAATCAGCTAATCATCACAACACACAATAATCTTATAGCAAGCCGTTTAAATCTTAGAAATGTCCTTTGGATTGACAAAGGAAAGGCAAATAGCCTTAAAGATGTTGACACTAAGATTGCCGATTATTTCATGAAAGCCGATAATAACAATTTCTTAAATCTACTGCTCGCTGAGAAAATTATCCTCGTTGAAGGAGCGGCAGAATTTATCATTTTGCCTTTTCTATTTAAACAAGTATATGGCAGAGCGATTGAAGAAGAGAATATTACAATAATTTCCTGTAACGGTCTTGCATTTAAAAACTATCTTGGAATAGCGGAAAAAGCAGAAAAAAGAGTTGCCGTTGTAACAGACAATGATAATAAAGCAGACAGGATAAAAACAGCTACAAAGTATAATGCTGATCACAGTAAGCAGCATATATTCATGGCTGAAGATTTAAATGATTGGACGTGGGAAGTAGTCCTGTATAATCTGAATAAGGATACGTTAGATAAAACACTTCCTTTTAGGAAAGGAAGCAAGTACTCTTTTTGTAAAGTCCCCTACGATGATAAACCTGTATTAGGAATAATGTTAAATAATAAGGCAGCTGTTGCATACAAGCTTGTAACGGAAAATACGAACATTAATATCCCACAATATGTTAAGGATGCATTCGAATGGGTAAGAAAATAACTTTTGCTGTTGCAGGTTCTGGAAAAACCTATAATATATGCAACTCACTTAATCCAGACGCTCGTAACCTGATTGTCGCTTATACTCATCAGAATATTAACAACGTACTAAGGGAACTAATGTCTGCTTATGGTAAGGTACCACAGAGGACCGAGGTTATGACGTTCTCTAGTTTTCTATACCAGATGGGGATTAGGCCATATGAGTCTTTGATCCTTGATCACTTCAATATAAAGGATTTAAGAATAAAAGGTGTTACTTTTAAAGAGCCGCCAGCCAAATCAATCCTTGTAAAAAAAGACTGCTGGCGGCCGAATCCAAAGTATTGTTCAGTTGAGGATTTTGGTCATTATAGCATTGATGGCTATTTCTACTGTGCGTATTTATCTAAAACAATATTAAAGGTATGTAAAAAGAATAAATCATTAATTGAGAAAATCAGTGACTATTTGAACAGATTTTTCGATTATATATATATTGATGAATTTCAAGACTTTCGTGAGGAAGATTTCCTTCTCATTAAAGAAATGTTTGCTAGAATCGAGAATATTTCTGGATTTGGGGATTATTATCAGCATTCAGTAAGCGCCATGAATAATACAGGAATACCTTATAAGAAAAATCAAAAAATTACTACTTATGCGGAATTTATTGATAGTATCAAGGATTGGGGAGTCGAAGTAGATACTTGTGAATTGTGCAGATCACGAAGATGCCCTCAGGTAATCTGCGATTTTATTAAGCAAAAATTAGGTATCGAAATTGATGCAGATAATAGCCATCAAGGTACAGTAACACTTATTGAGAATGAACAGGAAGCAATAAATATAATTAAGAATGATCAAATAAAAAAACTGCTTTTCGAAGAATCAAGTAGATACAATTTCAACTGTATAAATTGGGGATATTCCAAAGGAGACACATACGAATCTGTCTGCGTTATACTAACTGAAGCATTTAGCGACTTGTTTAGCAAAACATTTTCTGCAAGATCAATAAAGCCGATCGCTCTAAATAAAATGTATGTCGCTATGTCAAGAACATCCGGAGATCTCTCTTTCATTAAACTCGACTTGTTTAATCGAATAAAAACAGAATTTTTACTAGATTAAATTTCACTCCTTCCCCGCCTTCAACAACGCCTTAATCTCCGCCAGCTCCGCCTCCATCCGGTGCAGGTGCTTCTGCATGTCGTCGATCTCCTGCTCTGCCTTGTAGTTGATCGCAAAGTCGATGATCGACTCGTGCTTGTCCCGCGCGGCCTGCCGGTTCTGGCTCATCATGATAATCGGCGCCTGAAACGCGGCGATGAACGAGAGAATCAGGTTCAGCAGGATGAACGGCTTGGGGTCAAACTGGATGCCGAGGAACGGCAGCACATTGATGAGAATCCAAATGAACAGAAACGACGCAAAGAGGATGATAAACGTCCAGCTCCCGCCAAACGCGGCAACCTTGTCCGCAACGCGGTCGGAGCGACGGGTATGCACCTCGTATTCCTCGTCCAGTCGCGCGGCGACGCGCTTTTCGTAGCTCTCCACCATCCGGTCGATTCGGCTCAGTTTTTCGTCGTTTAGTACAATCCCATAACCGCGGATGCCCGCGGGTTTCTCACGTTTGCTCGGATTCGGTTCCTTTTCCGTCGGCATAATCAACATCACCTTTCGCGCTTGTTACGCCTATTGTATCAGCATCGCGCGGTTTCGTAAATCGGGCGGTTTTGTGTGGTATAATGGCGAAAAACACGCCGGAGGAACACACGAGTATGCTGCGTGAATTCTCGCTTCGCACCACCCGAAATGGCTGGAGCAACATCACCCCGCAGATTCGCGAGGCAATTACCGAAAGCGGCGCAAAGGACGGCCTTTGCTATGTGCACTGCCCGCACACGACGGCGGGGATCACGATCAACGAGAACGCCGATCCGGACGTGGTGCGCGACCTGATCTTCGCGCTGGAGCAGACGTATCCCGACCGGCCGGAGTTTCGCCACGCGGAGGGCAACAGCGCCGCGCACCTCAAGGCGAGCGTGGTCGGCAGCGGGGTCACGCTGATTCTGCGCGATGGCAAGCCGCTGCTCGGCACGTGGCAGGGCGTGTACTTCTGCGAGTTCGACGGGCCGCGCACGAGGCGGTTCTATGTATCCATTCCGGAGGCAAACGCATGAACACCGTAAAGATCACCGTACTCAAGCGCGAGTTCTACCCCGATCTCGCGGAAACCTATCTTTCGGAGGGCGCGAGCGTCGGCGCCTGTCCGCTGCAGAACGTCGGGGACACGTTTCTCTACGAAGGCGGCGCAGAAATGCCGGAAGGGCTCTGCCCGTGGGCGTGGATCGATCTGTATTCGACGATCTCTTCGCTCTCGGCAGGCGGCGTGGAGAACACCTGGTATCGCGACGGCGGCACGCGGATTTTGTGCTGTACGGACGGGGTGCGCCCCGTGGTCTACAAGCTGGAGCTCATTCGCACGGAATAAAAAACAGGAGCGCGGATTGCTCCGTCTCCTGCTTGCCTAAGCGAAGTGTGTTCAGCGGTTGTACTCGTGTTCGAGCGTGTACGCGTCCGTAATGACGGGTTTGCCGTCCTTGTCGAGCAGCGGGGTCAGCCCGCCGGAATACCCCGACACGTGGAAGAGGTAATTCACGCCCGTTTCGCGGTCGATCCAGATTTCGTTGACGGTTGAAATGCCCTTGCTGTAAGCGCGGATAAAGCGATCGTTCTGCGCCATATTTGCCTCCGTTCAATGAGATTGATAGATGTATTCTATCATATTCGAGCGCGCGTTCGCCAGAGGTGCGGCTTAGCGTGCGCTCCTTCGGCGCCAAGGCAAAATGTTGGAATCGTAGCAAAAAGGACTTGCCTTCCGGCGCCGAATACGGTAAAATATCCCTTGCGCGGGGATGTAGCCCAGCTGGTCAGAGCGCTTCGTTCACATCGAAGAGGTCACAGGTTCGAGCCCTGTTATCCCCACCACACAAGAACCACCCAATCGGGTGGTTTTTTGTTTGGATTTCGTTCAAATGGCGCACCTGTAACCGCTTCGATGATCTGGAAAAAAAGTCCCGTTGACATTTTTCCAATTTATCATATATAATCTCACCGACATGCAACATTGGCGTTGCGGGTTTTATCCCGTAGCGCCTTTTTTGTATTCATTCGGGATAATTTGGGGGGGAATTTATGGATACCAAAGTAATGATTGACACACTATGGGTCATCATCACCGGCGCACTCGTATTCTTCATGAACCTTGGCTTCGCGGCCGTAGAAAGTGGTCTTGCGCGCCAGAAAAACACGGTGAACATCCTATCGAAGAACTTTATCGTCTTTGCTGTCTCATCTCTTGGTTTTCTACTATTAGGCTGGGGTTTGATGTTTGGAGACGGAAACGGCTTCATCGGCCTAAAGGGTCTGTTCTTCGTCGGCGGCGCCGACAATTCTCCCGCAGTAGGGAGCGCCTATCAAGGCGTATATTCCGCAATCTCCTGGACGGGCGTTCCCCTTTGGGCAAAATTCTTTTTCCAGCTGGTCTTCTGCGGAACCGCAGCGACCATTGTTTCGGGTGCGGTCGCAGAGCGAATCAAGTATATTTCGTTTATCGTGTTTTCTCTTGTTCTTACCATGTTTATTTACCCCATCATCGGCCATTGGATCTGGGGCGGCGGGTTTCTTAGCTCGATTGGCATGCTGGATTTTGCCGGTGGAACCGTTGTTCACTCGGTCGGCGGTTGGGCTGCACTAGCGGGCGTTATGATTCTTGGGCCAAGAATCGGAAAATATACCAAAGATGGGAAGATTAACCCCATCCCCGGCCATAATATGAGTTTGGCAACCATTGGCGCCTTCGTGCTGTGGCTCGGATGGTTTGGATTTAACCCCGGCTCGACCATGGCTGCCAATCCCGATGCCATATCGCACATCGTGGTCACGACCAATACGGCGGGCATTATGGCCATTCTCACGGCAACCGCAACCGCATGGATTGTCATTGGCAAGCCGGACCTCGGCATGTCGATTAACGGCCTTCTGGCGGGTCTCGTTGCTATTACACCGGGTTGCGCATACGTGAGTGTTTCGAGCTCACTGATCATTGGCGCAATCGCCGGTATCCTCGTTGTTCTTTCCGTCATGTTCTTTGATCGCATCAAGCTGGACGACCCGGTCGGCGCACTGTCGGTTCATCTGGTGCACGGCGTACTGGGAACCCTGTTCGTCGGCCTCTTCTCGCAGAAGGGAGTTGGCTTGAGCGTGGAAGACGGACTTCTGTTCGGCGGCGGCTTTGGCCTTCTTGGCCGACAAGCGGTGGGTGTTGTCGCCGTCGGAGCGTTTGTCTTCGTTGCTTCCATTCTTTCCTGGTTGCTCATCAAGGCGACTCTTGGGATACGGGTCAGCCCGCAGGAGGAAATCGAGGGCTTGGATGTCGGCGAGCATGGTAACCACGCCTATCCCGACTATGTTACGATTGACTATGCCAATGCAGCGTTGGATCTGGATGGAATTGATCTTGCGCCAAGTGCGATTACCGGCTCTGTGCCGATGGCGCGTGCGGTTCCTGTACAGGTGAAGCCCGCGACAGAGGCGGTGTCTAACGGAGTTAAATTTACAAAGGTTGAGATCATTACAAAACAGAACAAATTCGAAGCGCTCAAGATTGCGATGGACAAAATCGGCATAACGGGTATGACGGTCTCCAACGTGCTTGGCTATGGCATCCAGGGTGGGCATATGGAGTACTACCGTGGTGTTGAGTTTGAAACGCACCTGCTTCCGAAGGTGAAAATCGAGATCGTCATCAGCAAGGTGCCTGTCCGAACCGTAATCGAGACCGCGAAGAAAGTGCTGTATACCGGCAATATCGGAGATGGCAAAATCTTCGTTTATGACGTGGAAAATGTCATCAAGGTTCGCACCGGTGAAGAAGGGTACGACGCCCTGCAGGACGTCGAGTAAGTCAAGTCAATAGGATCCGAATACGCTCTCACCGTCATACAGGCGGGCGGGAGCGTATTTCTGTTTTGTGTCAAGAAAGGATCGACGAGTCCATTGACGATTACATAGGGTTTCTTGTTTGACAAAATATGGTATACTGCTTAGGTTGAAGTAAAGTATGCAAACTTGCGAACGATACAAATAATTGCAACACATAGAAAAGGAACCAAATGACTTTTAACGAAATGGGACTCGTCCAGCCGCTTCTGCAAGCGGTTGAGGAGGCGGGTTATACAGATCCTTCACCGATTCAGGCGGAAGCAATTCCGGTTCTGCTCGGCGGGCGCGACATCATTGGATGCGCGCAAACCGGCAGCGGGAAGACGGCGGCCTTTGCCCTGCCGATCTTGCAGAGGCTGAGCAAGGAGCGCGGCAATCACATTCGAGCGCTCGTTCTAACGCCGACGCGGGAGCTCGCCATACAGATTTATGATACCTTCCGCTACTTTGGCAAGCGTCTTCGTCTGCACTCCGGCGTGGTATTCGGCGGCGTATCGCAAAATCCGCAGGTGGACGCGCTCAGCCGCGGACTGGATGTGTTGATTGCGACGCCGGGACGATTGAACGACCTGATCAATCAGGGGTATATCCACCTCGATCATATTGAGATTTTTGTGCTGGACGAAGCCGACCGCATGCTGGACATGGGCTTTATCCACGACGTCAAAAAGACGATCAAACTCTTGCCGACGCAGCGGCAGACCATGCTGTTTAGTGCAACCATGCCGCAGGAGATTGAAGCGCTGGCGCAAACGCTCCTGAAGAACCCCGCTATGATCAAGGTCGATCCCGTTACGCGCGCGGTCGAAAGCATCGACCAGCGGGTGTATATGGTCGACAAGGTGAATAAGACGCTCCTTCTTGCGGAGTTGCTCCGCACCGAGGATATTAAAAACGCGCTGGTGTTTACCAACACCAAGCATGGCGCGGACCGCGTCGTGCAGAAACTCTCGCAAGCGGGATTTGTTGCGCGCGCCATCCACGGAGACAAGGCGCAGAACGCGCGGCAGGATGCGCTCAAGAGTTTTCGCGACGGCAGAGTGCAGATTCTTGTGGCGACGGACATCGCGGCAAGAGGAATTGACATTCCCGAACTTTCGCACGTGATCAACTACGACCTGCCGGACGTAGCGGAAACCTACATCCACCGCATCGGGCGTACCGGGCGCGCGGGTCTCGGCGGAACAGCCATCAGCTTCTGCAACATCGACCACTTAGACAACCTGCGCTCCATCGAAAAGATGACCGGTTTGAAAATCCCCGTGCGGGAATCGCAATGGCCGATGCAGGTGTTCGAAAAAACGGTCAAGCAGCCCCGACCGCCGCGACCGGAACGACAGTCAAGGCCGGAACGACAGGCACCGCCGAACAAACACTTCTCCAACTCGGCAAAACCAAAGCAGAGAAAGCCCGAGCGATAAGGAGCCCCTAAACACAAGCGATGTTTATATGGGCTTTGTTATTTCAGACAAACAGGAACCACCCCATCGGGTGGTTTCTTTGCTTTGTAAACGTTTCTTATGTCCCATAAGATGACAATATTGTCATCTATATGCGTGTTATTGTAAGTTACTTCCATGTCAGGCAGGGCTGCCCTTTGGATATAATGAATTGAATTAGAAAAGGAGATGCATATGACACAATCCAATCCGAAACATCGCCCAAGGTTCTTCAAGCGTATGCTCAAAATCGTGGCGGTTATGGTCGCAACGATTTGTCTGCTCCTTGCGCTGCTCTCCTTGGTTCAGCTCTTCGCCACACGTGTCGAACGCGAAGGAAACCACGCGCCGGGCAAGCTGGTCTCGGTGGACGGCAAAAAAATACATGTCTACTCCGCAGGAGAGGGCGACACAACATACGTCATGTTGAGCGGCGGTGGTATCGGCGTGCCCGTGCTGGAATATCAGCCACTTTGGTCGCGCTTGGCCGAGCATGGACGAATTGCGGTAGTCGAATATCCGGGGTATGGCTGGAGCGAGGATACCGAAGCGTCAAGAACGACCGAGCAAATGGTTGAGGATATCCGTGCGGCACTCTCCGGCGCGAACATTCAGCCGCCGTATGTGCTCGTTGCGCATTCCATTGGCGGGCTATATGCCATGGAGTACGCAAAGTCGTATCCGAAGGATCTGGAAGCGATCGTTGCCCTGGATACGACTCTGCCTCGGTCTCTGGCGGAAGCACAAAAACACGATCTATCGATTCAGGATTCCGTTCCGCAGTTGCAGCCCGTCGCTCTGCTGCGAAAGGCAGGCATTCTTCGGGCGCTGCTTTGGTTCAATCCACTTCTTGTGAGCGGTGCTCCGGACGGCGTGTACACCGAGCAAGAAGCGCGGCAAATCGCAATGGTCACCAGTTGGAACTACGCGAGCAATGCTTTGCTGAATGAATTTGCAGCGCTGCCGGAGAATATGGAAGGATTGTATGACTTTGCGTTTCCAAAGGATTTGCCTGTGTTGATGATTCAAGCGTGTCCTCCGGGCGAAGAAAGCGAAGCGACCGAATGGTCCCTCTCCGAACGGCAGCGACTGATTGCACCGCTCGATCACGGCAAGGTAGTCGAGTTGCCCGCCGGGCATAGCGGAATCTACTGGCTGCTGTCCGACAATATAGTTCGGGAGACGATGTCCTTCTTAGGCAAGTGAGCAATCATCCCAGCTAACCATAGACTTCCACTTCATTCAACCCTATAATAATACGCAGGGCACTTTGCCGCCCTTTGTGTTTGTTTCGCTATCCCTTTGAGAAAGGAACCTTCAACATGCCCCCAAAGATCATCGCCGTTGCCGGCAAGGGAGGCGTTGGAAAAACGTCCGTCTCCGCGGCAATGGTTCGTATTTTGACTGAGCAACGCAAAAATGCGCGCATTCTCGCGATTGACGCGGACCCCGCCATCGGCCTTGCCACCGCGCTCGGCGTTCCCGTTCAAAAAACGCTGGACGACATCCGAAAAGAGATCGTCAATAAAACCGTATCCGGCGAGACGCGCGAGGCGGTCGACCTGCTCCACGAAGCGCGGTTTCATGTGTTCGAGGCCATGGCGGAGAACTCGAAATTCGCGTTTCTCGCCATCGGCCGCCCGGAAACGGCGGGCTGCTATTGCGGCGTAAACGCCTATCTCAAAGAAGTAATCGCCGCGCTGGCGGACGAGTTTGACTATGTGGTGATCGACGGCGAAGCGGGCATTGAGCAGATCAATCGCCGAGTCATGGAGCGGGTGACGCACCTGCTGCTGGTTTCCGACCAGAGCAGGAAGGGAATCTCCGTGCTGCGCAACATTCGTTCGCTCTCCGTTGATCTGATCCACCCGGAACGAACGGGCGCCGTTCTCAACCGCGTGGAAAACGCGGACTGGAACCAATTTGTCGATCTGGGGGACATCGAACTGCTCGCCACAATTGCGCCGGACGAGGCGCAGCTGCAAAACGATATTCGCGGGCTCAGCGTATTCGACCTGCCCGAAGGCTCCGCGCTGCTGGTCGGAGTGGAACGCGCGCTGCACCGGATGGATTTCATCTAAAACACTTGTGCAACCCAATGTCACAAAAAAACCGCCGGAACACCGGCGGTTTTTCGCGTTACACGCGTTTCTGTCTTTTCATTCGGTCGTAGTGCTTCGTCAAAATCGGCGGCATCAGTGACGAAAGCTTCATATCCAGATTAAAGAAGTACACAATCAGGCTCAGCGCAAACAGCGCCGCCAGCACGATTGCAATGATCAGCAAAACCTTCAGAACAACTGCCATAACGATTCCCTCCTTATGCTTTCGCCAGTCCCTTTTTCCGCGCGAACTCCGCCGCGCCCAGCGCGCCCATCAGCTGCGGATCGACCGGAAGATCGATTACCTTGATCTTGAGCACCTGCTCAATCGCCTTCTTCAGCCCCGCGTTCTTCGCGCAGCCGCCCGTGAGCGTGATGCGATCCGTCGCGCCCGCCTTCTTCGCCATCACGAAACAGCGCTTGGCAACGGACATCTGAATCCCCGCCGCGATCTCGTCCATCGGCTTCCCTTCGCCGACCATGGTGATGACCTCACTTTCGGCAAACACCGTGCACTGCGCGGTGATCGGAATCGCGTTCTTCGCCGCCAAGGAGAGGTTGCTGAATTCCTCCAGCGTCATCTCAAACGAACGCGCCATCGCCTCGTAAAACCGCCCCGTGCCCGCGGCGCATTTGTCGTTCATGGCAAATGTTTTCACCGTGCCGTCGGTGTCGATCTCAATGCCCTTGATGTCCTGCCCGCCAATGTCGATAATCGCCTTCACGTTCGGGTCGGTGACATGCACGCCCATCGCGTGGCAGGAGATTTCCGAAATGTTCTCGTCCGCAAACGGAACCTTATTGCGCCCGTACCCTGTGCCAACCAGATAGGCGAGGTCCTCCGTCCGCTTGAGCTCCGCAACCTTGGAAACGACCTCTTCCATCGCGAGCGCCGCCGACGCGCGGCTGTCGATCTTGCTTCGAATCGTCGAATCGGCTACCTTGTTTCCCTGTTCGTCGAGAAGAACTGCCTTGGTAAACGTGGAACCCACGTCACATCCGCCATAATACTTCAATTGATCCCTTTCCTCCTTGACCTGTTCGCGCTGCAAACCCACCGCTTACCAGGCATTTGAATCGTCAAAATGTTCAAGCGACGGATCCAGCGGTTCCTCCTTGAGCACGGAACGCATGTAGAGGTTGACCTCGCCGCGCATATCCGCGCGGGAAGCCGCCCGCGGGTCCATCAGCCCGTGCGTCGCCCAGACGATGTGAATACCGCGCTTACGCCCTTCCTCCTCGAAGATGCCGTGGTAGCCGCTCATAGACTTGCAGCCGATGTGCTCGTAGAGAATGACCATGTCCGCGCGAAACTCCTCACAGAAGCGCCAGAGATCCTCCACGCCGACCTGATAGCCGCCGTTCGAGCGGTTGCGCATGTTCATGTTCATGTACAAGTGCGCCATGTCCAGCATTGCAACGTCCTTGTCCGTCGTGCTGCAAATGCGCGTGGACGTCAGGCTCAGCATGTCGATGATGGGCAGAATGCCCCAGCAGTTCTGCAGCCAGATGGGGAAGGCGGTATAGTACTGCGCCTGAACGCCCCAGAGCACCGCGCGATGACGCACCTGAGAAACACAGGAGTTCTTCTGCTCGTAGGAATCCCACGCAAGCTTCGTAATCTCCTGATCGTTCTTGAGAAAGCGCGGGTCGCGCCCGCCGCCAACCTGATAATATGCGTCGCGGTAGAGTGCAACGTTGTTGCCGATTACCTGCGGATAGTCCGTTCGGGACATATCCAGCCATTCCAGAAACAGCTTCGTCTGCTCGTTAAACGTTCCTATGCATTTGAAGTAGTTGTCCCAGTCGAAGGTTTCGCCGGTCTGCTGCTCGATGAAGCGAATGCAGTTGGCAATCTCCTCCGCGCCGTATTCCTGCACGCTCTCCTGCGTGTGGCGAATCGGCACCGCGAGCTGGAAGGTAGGAATTCCGAACGCGCGCGCCTCAATTCCGTTGCCCATGAGGCTGCCGTCGCACGTGGTGTTGCATTGCACCGCGCAGACGCCGACGAGGGGATAGTCATCGTCCAGCGCAACGCCGAGCTCCGCGGCGGGCATGGGGCAGACGTCCCCAGGGATGCCGTACTGCTGCGCGCGGTCAATGTAGTGAATCACGCCCTCCTGCGTCACCGTGGACGGCGTGTAAATGATCGGAATTTCACGGCAGACCATGTGCAGGTTCGGAAACCCGTTCATGATCTGCGACATCATGTTTTCGTCGAACACCACGACTGTCTTGTTGAACGCCTTGTCGTTTCCGCAAAGCGGGTCCGCGCGAAAGAGGTTCCCGATTGTTTCGCAGACGTGCTCGACGATAAAGTCAAACTCCTTATGCGCAATGCGCAGCTGTGCGCCGCGCAGGCCCTCCGTATGGCGGTCCACAAAGTCCGGCACGGAGAGATAGTTCATCATCCAGCGGTAGCGGAAAAAGCCCTTGAGGTTCGCGGGTTTCGCCATGAACGCAATCATGACGCCCCAGTTTTTGAGCCAGCGCGTATAGTCATACCACGTGTCGCTCCAGCCGCGCCATTCGCGGCGCTTCTTCGTCTTTCCCCCGCGATAAAACGTTCCGAGCGGTTCGCTGTTGATTGCCTTGCCCATCAGTTTCTTTCTCCCTGCATTTTTCTAACTCTTTGATTTCTACCAGTATCGATCGGTTCTATTAAACCTGCATTTTTTTAAACTCTATGCTCTCGACAAAGGCCTGCACGCGCGTTCGAAGCTGCCCGGAAGAACCAATAACATATGGCCGGTCGATGGACAGCACCGGATAGCCGTACTCCTCGTTCATCAAATGATTCGCGGCGGCGCGCTCATAGCCCCAATAATCGCAGAATTTAATCTGCTGGTAGATCAGCCCGTCCGCATGGAACTCTTTGGCCAAATTATCCACATAAGTGCGGCGTTCTTCGATCTTTGCCGTATCCATATAGCGCGGGCACTGCCCCCAGGCGAGGTACTGGCGGCAGATCTGCGTCAGCGCGTCCTCGTCGTCCGTCAGCACGATTTCCTGTCGGCCGGGGAACGAGCCAAAGCAGTAGCGATCCGCAACCACCATTGCGCCGCTCTCTTCAATCAGCTTGATCACGTCCGGATCGTCGATTTCGGAGCCGACGAGCACGGTTCGAATGCGATAGCTCTTCTTCTCGTCCGGCACGCGCGCTTTGAGCTCTTCGAGCGTCTCGCGCAGCGGCCCAACCATCAAATCCTTTGGTGCGCAGTAGCTCGCCGCGCAGAGAATGTGGAACTCATAACCGGAGATGCGCGGGTATTCGTCTTTCCGGAATTCGCCGATTTCGGTGATCAGGCGGCAGACTTCGTTGTGCTCGGCAACCGCTTTTCGAAGCGCCGCGTCCGAAACGTCCACGTTCAGATGCTCCTGCATCGGTTCGAGCACATGCACGCGCATCTGTTTGATATAGTGCTTGAGCGCCGTCTCGTCGGACTTCATCGGCACGTCGGAATACTCCACAAAGAAGTGCTCCTTTGTGCAGAGATTCTGCCGCTCAATGTTCTCCACGCAGCGGTTCATCATGGCGCAGGCGTCGGGTGCGATGATGCAGTCCAGAAACTGCAACCCGCCCTCCTCCGCGAGCTCCAGCACGGCGCGGCAGTATTCGCAGCTCAGGCTCGTCATATAATACGTGCCAATCTCCATGGACCCCAGATGCGGCGCGCGAAGACGCACCGAGAAGCACCCGGGCACGTTCATCAGCACCTCCGGAATCAGGCTGCAAACCTGTCCAACCGCAAAGCGCCCGTCGTTTTGCGCCGCGCGTACGAGGTCGTTGTTTGCCGTAAGCAGCAGGTTCTCAAAATAGGTCAGGTGTTTTAAGTCCTTCATGCGTCTCTCCTTTGTTCGCAAACCGTATCTTAAATCATGGACATTCTTCGTTTATCAGGCGTTCTTCGCGTGCTGCAAATGCAGTTCACGCATGCCCTCCACCTCGTCGCAAAGCGGCTTCATCTGGCAACTTGCGCAGTCCGTCGCCAGTCCACTTAGAATCGTATTGAGCGCGTTCAGGCGCGCCTGCACACTGGTTGCCGCGTTCGCGAGCGCCTCGTAATCCACCGCGGGATCGGTCACGAACAGCAGCTTGACCGAAACGAGGTTGGGCAGCGTCTGATAAGCGCGAATGAAGTCTGCCCCGACCCGGCGAAAGGAGATTCCCTCATGAATCGCCTGCCGGCTCAAGCGAACCTGCTCTCGATTGCTCTCGGGCGAAATGCGCAGCATATAACCCTTCGGAAACACGCGGTATTTCACAAACGCCGCCTCGCAAAGCTGGCGGTATTGGTCGTCGTCCGTCCCTTCCAGCGCCGAAACGCGAACGAGCGCGATGCGCGCATAGGCGCTGTTCTCCGCAATCTCCGGCAGGTCCGGCCCGCAGAGGATGATCTCGCTCATTTCATCCGGCACACTTCCGGTCGTGACGCAGCAGTACTGCACGCCGGGGCGACCCTCGCCACCCAACTCGTAGGCCATGTCCCGCTGCAACACCAGTTCGCTTTTGCCCGTGTCCGGCCAGGCATCCGCCGGATCATAGCTCCAGCGATGCGTGACGAACGGATCTAGTTGTGTGATGGTGTCCGAAAGGATCGTGTCAAACAGTTCCATGTGCTCCTCAAACCGTCGGAACGTGCCGCTAGCAGGCAACGATTTCTTTTAGAATAAACTCGCGCCCGCTGAGCGCATCGAGCCGCTCCGACCCGCATTTGGGGCACTTCAGGTTAAATTGATAGCCCGAGAATTCCTCGCCGCAGTCCTGGCAGCGGACGATGCCGGGAATAACCTCCATCTTCAGCTTGGTCTGTTCCAGACTGGTCTGATAGACCGCCGCCGGATAGCACTCCTCGACAAAATGGGGCACCACGCCAGAGAGTTCACCAACCTGCAGCACGATGGTTTCGACCTGCGTCAAGCCCTCTTGCTGCATGATTTGCTCCACGGTCTTTACCAACGCGCTGATGATGCTTAGTTCGTGCATGCGAAAACCGCCACTTCGTTATTTCTGAGAGAGCAGGTCTTTTACCGCGACAGTTGCGATCTTTGCGGTGCGCTTGACCACGTGCTTGGCAACCTCGATGGGCATTTTCTCAAACTCCGGGAACTGCCGGTCGTATTTTTTGTAGAGCGAAATCGCGTCGAAACGGCATTTCGTGGTGCACTGTCCGCAGCCGATGCAGAGATACTCGTCCACAACGGTTGCTCCGCAGCCCAGGCAGCGCTCGGTTTCCTTCTTGAGCTGTTCCTCGGTAAACGTCAGCCGCGTATCCCGGAAGGAGCGCTCCTTCGTTTTGTCGTGCTCCGGCTGCTGACGGCGGGCGTTGTCAAAGCTCTCGATGACGAGGTTTTCCTTGTCGAGCGCGCGGTAGATTCTGCGGTCGCGTCCGGCGGTCAGCGTCTGCCCCGGCTGCACAAAGCGGTGCAGCGAAATCGCGGCTTCCTTGCCCGCGGCAATCGCGTCAATCGCAAACTTCGGCCCGGTGCAGCAGTCCCCGCCGACGAACACATCCGCCTGCGCGGTTTGGTAGGTAAACCCGTCCGCCATGGCTGTGTTTCCGCGCCCGAGTTCTACCGTCGTCCCCTTGAGCAGGTCGCCCCAGAGGATCGACTGCCCGATGGAAAGCAGCACATAGTCCGCCGGAACCGTAATGGTTTCGGTTTCGTTGTACTTCGGCGCAAACCGACCGTCTTCAAACACGGAGACGCATTTTTTGAACTCGACGCCGACGACCTTGCCGTTTTCCACGAGGATGCGCTTGGGACCCCAGCCGTTATGAATCGCAATTCCCTCTTCGCGCGCTTCCGCAATCTCGTCCGGCAGTGCGGGCATCTCCTGCTCGCTTTCGAGGCAAAGCATGGTTACGCTCGTTGCGCTCTCGCGCACGGCGGCGCGTGCAACGTCGATTGCGACGTTGCCGCCGCCGATAACGACGACCTTGCCGGGCAGCTTGGCGTCCTTGCCGAGGTTGACGTTGCGCAAAAACTCAATTCCGGTGAACACGCCGCTCGCGTCTTCGCCTTCGATGCCAATCTTTCGGCCGCCCTGCGCGCCAATGGCGAGGTAGAATCCCTTATACCCCTGTGCGCGGAGCTCGTCCAGCGTAATATCCTTGCCGACCTCTACGCCGGTTTTAAACTTGACGCCCAGCTCCTTGAGCACCTCGATTTCGGCGTCCACAACCTCTTTTTCGAGGCGGAAGGACGGAATGCCCATCGTGAGCATGCCGCCGAGGCGCTCTTCTTTTTCAAAGACGGTTACATCGTAGTTGTCGAGCGCGAGGAAGTACGCGCAACTCAACCCCGCCGGGCCCGCGCCGACGATGGCGATCTTTTTGTCGCTGCAATCATAGCGCTTCGCCGGAATATACCGGCTGCCCGCCTTACGTTCGATATCCGCAATAAACTTCTTGACCTCGTCGATGGCAATCGGTTCGTCCACCTCGCCGCGCGTGCACTCGCTTTCGCAGCGGCGGTTGCAGATGCGCCCACAGATGGCCGGGAACGGATTCTCTTTCTTAATCAGCTCGAGCGCTTCCATGTATTTGCCCTGCGCGGCGAGCTTGATGTAACCCTGAATTGCGATGTGCGCGGGGCAGGCCGTTTTGCAGGGCGCCGTGCCGCTGTCCACCACGTCCTTGCGGTTCTCGCGGTAGTTCACGTTCCAGTCCGCCTCGCCCCAGGCATGCTCGGTGATCTTCTTGACCTCCGGCATGGCGGCGACGGGCGTCTTCGTGCAGAGCTTTTGACCCAGCATCAACGCGTTGCCGGGACAGTTTTCGACGCATTGACCGCAGGCAACGCACTGTTCCGAGTCCACCTTTGCCACAAAATTGGAGCGGACGGCATCCCGCGCGCCAAACATCAGCCCGACCCGAAGCCCGAAGCAGGCGCAGGCGCAGCAGTTGCAGATCGCCGCGGTTTCGCCCGCTTCCTCAATGTTCGGAATGTTGTGCATGAGTCCGTTCTCTTCGGCTCTGCGGAGAATTTCCTCCACCTCCGCGCGCGAAACCTGCCGCGCACGACCGGTGCGAATGTAGTACTCCGCGCCTTTGCCCATTTGAACGCACATGTCCTGCTCCAGATGGCCGCAGCCTTCGCCGATGGTGCGGCGCGCCGCGCGGCAGGAACACGAGGAAACGGAATAGACGTCGTACTTGTCGAGATAATACGAAATGCGCTCGTAGGGAACCGCCTGCGTGTTGGCGTCGATGGAGCTTTCAATCGGGATAACGCGCATGAGCCCCGAACCCATCGGTAACATCGGCGACATGGTCGCCATGCGGATGCGCGTGTACTCCTCAAACGCGCGGCCCACCTCGGGATGCTCGGCCAGCTGGCGCGGGTTGTTCACCAGCATCTCCATGATGCCCGGCGCAAAGATCTGCATGTAAAACTGATCGTTGCCGTTTGCGTCCTTGTTGACGCGAAACACGCCGATCTCGGCCAGCTCCAGCGCAAGGCGCGTTGCCTCTTCCACCGACTTTCCGGTTTTCTCCGCAAGATAAGCCGCCGAACGGTTCTTGCGAAGACCCGCTGCAATGGCAATGTCCGCCTGATCGTCCGATACGATGGACGCGAGCGCGTAATATTCCGGCGCGTTCTCGTCGATTTTGTTCATGACGCCGGAGATTCCGCCGACAATTTTGGCAAGCTGTACGATTTTCGGTCTCAGAGACATAGTAGAGCCCTTCCTGTTTTTCAATTAAATTTCCGCTGAGTTATTATTACTTCGATTCGTCCTGTAATTTGGCAAAGGATTTCTCTGTTTTTTCGGGTTTATTAGTATATTGTGTATCGATAGATTGTAATTTGAAGAAAAGGCAATCGTGGTCTTACCACGTAGCTCAAGCATATTTTATAATCACAATAAAGTCAATTATTTCTTGCATAATACGGCTTTTTGTAGTATCATATAGTTGTGGTCGTGGTCTGACCTAATATCAACGAGGTGATTCTGATGCAGTTTGGCGTGATTGAAGCCCCAACGATTAAGGAACTCTTTATCGATAAGATCGTGAGCATGATTCTCTCCGGCAGCTTGAGCGTTGGGGACCGGCTGCCGACCGAGCGCGAGCTCGCGGAGCAGATGAAAGTCAGCAAAACGATTGTCCACGCAGGGCTGAAAGACCTTGAACGAATGGGGTTTGTCTGCGTCAACGCGCGGCAGGGCACGTTTATCGCCAACTACGCGGAGACGGGCAATGCCGAGACGCTGACCACCATCATCAAGTTCAACGACGGCAAGCTGGACAAGCAAACCGTCATCTCCCTGCTGGAGCTGCGCATTGCGATTGAAGGCCAGGCGGTTCGAAAATTTGCGGAGCGGCATACGGAGGAGGACATCGTCTTCCTCCGAAAGCGGCTCGACGCCATCGAATCCCTTGCGAACGCGCGGGGCATGGCCAACCGGCACGAAATCGCGCAGATGATCTTTGACTGGCATCACGCCATCTGCCTGCGCAGCGGAAATGACATTCTCCCGCTGGTGCTCAACGCGTTTAAGGACGTCAGCGTGTTCTTTTGGGAAACCTCGCTCCAGATTTACGGTCTGGAGCAAAGCATGGGGCACCTCGAAAGCATTCTATCCCTCCTGATCGAGCGAAAAGGCGAAGAGGTCGTTCAGTACATGTCCAACGGAACGGACTATTACATTACGCATCTATAACGGGATTGAAACAAAACAAGAGACACGATCGAACGATCGTGTCTCTTGTTTTGTTTGCGCGCAACGAGCAGCGCTAATGTTTATTGATCGCAGCGAATCACGACCACGCCGTTGATCAGATCGGCGCTGGCGAGCGTACCGGTAATCGTCAGTTCCTGCTCGAGAATGTTCGTGAGGATCACGCTGTTTCCCTCCACGCGAAACGCGCGGACGTTTTTGAGCAATATGTTTTCCGGCAATGCCGCGTTTCGATAGGCCGTTGAAATGCACATGGTTCGTTTACTCCTGTAAGGTTTTCAATAGATTCGCCAGCCGTGCGTTGCCCGCCGCAAAATCGGCCATGCTCTGGCCGAGCTGCTCCGCCGCGTCGCCAAGGCCGAGCGCGCGCAGCTGCTCCTGCATCTGCCGTAGTTCCGCGTCGTGGTGAACGTTGTGCTGCAGCGTGTAGGCAAGCAGCGCAACGACCTCCTCCAGATTCGGGCCGTCCTCCGCGTCGTGCCGGTGCGTCTGCCCGTTCTCGGGCGCGCAAACATGCTCATGCGAGAGCGTGTGCGTGTGCTCGTGGGTGTGCACCGTCTCGGGGCTGAGTCCTTCGTGCTGATGCACGTGCTCGCCCGTATGTGTATGCAGGTGCGCATGCGCGGATTCGTGCGTGTGTTCCTGCGCGTGGAGCGCGCCGCCGCTTTGATCGACACCGTTGTGCATAAACACAATCCTCCCCGTTTGTTATAGTTCCGCCCGATCCATCAGCGCAAGATCGGAAAACACATACGCCGGCAGGTCGTCGGCCAGCAGTTTGCCCTTCTGTAAGACGAGCACGCGATTACAGGCGCGCGAAACCAGGTCCGTGTCGTGCGTCGCCACCAGGCGGGCCGAGGTCATAGACCGCAGCAGGTGAATGAAATTTCGCTTGCTGCGCGGGTCGAGAAACGCGGTCGGCTCGTCAAAGAGCAGCATGTGCGGGTCCATGGCGAGCACCGTCGCGATGGCGGCGCTTCGCTTTTCCCCGCCGGAGAGCTGATAGGGCGCGCGCAACGCGAGATGCTCAATCTCCAGATGCCGCAGGGTACTTTGCACCTTTTGTTCAATGTGTTCCTGGGTATAGCCGCGGTTTTGCAGGCCGAACGCCACATCGTCCTGAACCGTCGGCATAAACAGCTGATCATCGGGGTTTTGAAACACCATGCCGATCATGTTGCGAATCAGCGCGAGGTTCGCTTTGTTGAGCGATACGCCGTCAATCGTAACCGTGCCCGACGTCGGCAGCAGCAGGCCGCAAAGAATCGCGAGCAGCGTCGATTTTCCCGCGCCGTTTCCGCCAACGAGACCAACGCAGTCCGACCTGGCGATGGAGAACGAAACGTCGTCCAGCGCAAGCAGCCCATTCGGGTAACGATAGGTAATGTGTTCCGCCGAAAAAAAGTCCATCGTTCCCTCCTAGACCAACCGGCCGATGGATTCCACCACCGCCGAAAAACCAACCATGCGTAGCGCGATCAGCGCCGCAGAAGTAGAAAGCGCGTACCAGAAGCTGGCGCGGCTCTGCCGCTTGTCCTCCGGCAGCGCGGGAAACGTTCCGTCAAACCCGCGGCACTGCATTGCCGCGTACACACGCTCCGCGCGGTCGATGCTGCGCAGCAGCAGCTGTCCGATGAACGCGCCTACGTGCTTCATCTCCAGCCCCTTCTGCCGAACGGAGCGCAGATGATAGGCACGCGCCATACTCCCCGCCTCCTCCGCCAGCAGTGACAGATAGCGAAAGCAGAGCATCATCGTCGTCGTCAGAATCCGCGGCACATGCGCGCGTTGCAACTGCGCAAACAGCGCTCTCGACGACGTCGTTGCCGATAACATCACCAACGCGCTCACCGTCAGCAGCGCCTTCTCGACCAAAACGATGCAGGATAGCGCGCCGTAGGAGATACCAATCGGCGCGAGCGTGCGCTCGAAGAGAATGTTGGAAAGCCCCGCAAACAGAACAAACGGTAGCGCAGGCAGCGTCCTTAGCAGCACACCGCGAAACGGCAGCTCCGCCAGTGAAAGGATCACCGCCGGATAGAAGAAGTAGACCGTCAATCCGGCGACGTCGTACCGGCCGGAAGAGATGACGCAAACGATGAACACCATCGTGACTATTAGTTTTGCGGCGGGATGCAGGGCGTGCACGGGCGTGCGTTTCTTCGCCAGTTCTTCCAGCGAATAAAACGCGTCCATGGTTTTTGCAATCTTCTGCATGCTGCTCCCCCGCCGGGGAAGCCTCCTCCGGCTCTGCATTCGATCCAGCGAGTGTTCGCCGTTGATGTCCGTTCGATGTTACTTGACTTCCGAATTGGTGTTGTTCCGTTTCTTCTTCGCGCGCGAGAGCACAAACGCCGTGCCCGCGGCCAGCGCAAGCACAATTCCGCCGCCAATGAGTCCCGCGCTTGATGTTGACGCGGCAGGCGATGCGGCGCCGGTCGAGTAGTCCGGCATCAGCGCGGTTTTGGACTGAATCCAGGACGCGATGGTATAGGCGGGTCCGCTGGTCGACAGCTCGGCCTGCCCCGCGATCTTTTGAATGGACCACTCCAGCCCGTCCGGATTGGCGGACGCAACCAGCGACAGCCCGCCCGCGATGAGAACCGCCGTGATCAACAATCCGAGAACGACGGCTCGAAACGAAACGCCGCTCTTTCGATCCGCCGACAGCGGCACGCCCTCGAGCAGTTCCGGCCTTGCCTGATGCACGAAGATCAGGATCGCGCCCGTCACAATGCCTTCCACGAGGCCGATGGCGAGATGAATCGGCTGCATGACCAATAGAAAGCTGCCAAACGGCAGCGACGAAATGCCGGACACGGACGTTTCCACAACGACCGCAAACGCGCCGAGCTGAAGCCCCGCAACGACGCTCAGCACCGAGGCAAGCATCAGCCGTGGTTTTGTTGCGCCCTTTCGCAGCAGGGGTTTGAAGATCAGCGGATAGGCCACAAGGCAGGTCAGCACGCCCATGTTAAAGGTGTTGCAGCCGAGCGCGAGCAACCCTCCGTCCGCAAAAAACAGGCATTGAATCAGCAGCACGACCGCAATCGAAATCAGCCCCGGAAATGCGCCGAGCAGCGCGGCAAGCAGAATACCGCCGCCGATGTGCCCGCTGCTGCCCGTTCCGGGAATTGTAAAGTTAATCATCTGCGCCGCGAAGACAAACGCGCTCATCACGCCCATCATGGGCACGGTCTTGTCCGCAAGCACGTTCTCCTGCTTGGCCTTCACGGTGGAGTAGGCAAGCGCCGCGCCGCTGACGGCAAGCATGGAGATCCCGACCGCAGGCGAAATCAGCGCATCTGACATATGCATGGCAGGTTTGTTCCTCTTCTTGTGTTTGGTTTTTGTATTATAGCACAGATTGCGGGCGGCTTCGCAAGAGAACGACCGAAGTTTTGTGATCACCCCGGATCCTTGCGTAGCAAAGCCACCCCTTGGGTGGCTCTTTTCCCTCGCAATTGTTCCGCAGAAATCACGGTTTTGGCAGGCGGTTCGTCGGGTACTTTTCCGACCCGCGCAGCACGAGATGCGGCGAGAGGATGATCCGCTTGGACATCTGATCCTTCGCCTTTTTCTTTTTCTTGATCTGATCCACGAGCAACATCGCCGCCTCGACGCCCATCTGCATCGTCGGGCGCAGCACGGCGCTGATGTTGATGTTTCCCGCGCCAAAAAAGTAGAAATCGTCAAACGAAATCAGCGAGATATCGTCCGGAATCTTGAGGCCCTTGTCGTTGATCGCCTCAAAGCAGCCAACCGACATGAGGTTGTTCGACGAGAAGATGGCGGTGACTTCCTTCTGCGTTTCGAGCAGTTTGGTGGTCAGTTCATATGCCTTGTCCTTTTTAAAGTTGCCGTAGAGGATGTATTCCTCCTTGATGGGAATGTTGTTCTGGCGCAGCGCTTCGAGATACCCTTCCAACCGATCCACGCCCGGTTTGGAGGTAATCAGCCCCGCGATGATCGCAATCTCCGTGTGCCCGTTGTCAATCAGGGTCTGCACCGCGTCGAACGTTCCGCGAAAGCTATCTAAAAATACGCCGTCGAAGCCGGAAAACTTGATGTCGCGATCCAGCAGCACAATCGGCATGCCGAGGTTGTTGAACTCCCTCAGGTACTCCGCGTTGTACTCCACCGCGCTGGAGACCGGCGTAATGATCAGCCCGCCGACCTTCTGGCGGCGCAGCGTTTGCAGCGACTGAATCTCCAGTTCGGGACTTTCGTCCGTATCACAGATGAGAATGTGGATGTCGTTCTGGCGCATCACCTTCATCATGCCCTTGATGGACTCGCTGAAGAACGGGTTGTTGATGTCCGGAACGACGATGCCGACGACGTCGTTGACCATCTTGTCGTATTCGCCCTTGGTCTTCTTGGGTGTTTTGTAGCCGAGCTGTTTTGCCGCATTGTAAACAGCGGCTCGCTTGTCCTCCGCCACATAGCCGGAATCGTTGAACACGCGGGACACCGTCGAAATGGATACGTTTGCTTTTGAGGCGATTTCCTGAATGCGAGACATCTCTTGGCTCCTTTTCGAGTCAAAGCGGAACGAACAGATCAAAGTTACTGCGATTGCATGGAGAAATGGTTCTATCTCTATTGTACTCCGAAAAAGCAAAACTGGATCGAATCGATTTCGGTTCCATCCAGTTTTTTCATTCAATCTTCGGGTTTGACTTCCAGCTTGATTGGATAGTTGCCGAGGTATTTGAGCTTAAAGCCGTTTGCCTTGTACGCTTCGTAGTCAAACGCGTCCAGCTCGTCGATGGCCAGCTTGTGGAATTCGTAGAAATTTGTCCACCATTCGTAGCCGCTGCCCAGCGAGGCGTTCAAGTAGGCGTCCGCAATGTCACAGCCCATCTGCGGGGCAACATAGAACGCGCCCATCGAGAGCACGTTTACGCCGTTTCCGGTGATGGCGCGCAGCGCGGCGGGAACGCTCTCGACCACGCCCGCATGCACACGCGGGCACTTCGACGCCGCGATGTGGATGCCCATGCCGGTGCCGCAAAACGCGAGTCCGCGTTCGTACTCGCCTTCGGAAATTTTCGCGCCAACGCGCAGGCCGACGCGATGGAACATATTCTCGTCGTCGTTGGAGTTCGGGTCGGTCACGCCGACGTCCTCAATCTCCCAGCCCTTTTTCTTGAGGTGGGCGACGACGGCTTCCTTGAGCGGATACCCCGCGAAATCCGCGCCGACAACCAGCTTTTTATCCTTCACCATCTTCATAGCAAGACCCTCCACAACTGAAAAATCAGATTCTCGATTCGCCGAACCAGCGATTCCGCGAATTCTCGCTTACGCTTCCGCCGGAACGGTTACAATCTGCACGGATGCGCTGCAGCCCAGCCGGTCCGCGCCGGACCAGAGCAGAATCGACGCGGTCTTCGCGTCCTTGATGCCGCCGTCGATCTTGATGCCGATCTTCGGGCCAACGAGGGAGCGAACAAACTTCACGTCGTTCATGCAAGCCTTCGCGCCGGTGAGCGCGTTGGAAATCTTGACGTAGTCCGGGCCGACCTTTTGAATGATGGCGAGCGTTTTCTGCTTCTCGTCGTCCGTCAGCAGGCCTTGCTCATAGATGGCCTTCACCTTCGCGCGGTTGCCCGCAACCGAGATCATTTCGCAAAGATCTTTCTCCACCGCGTCGAAATCACCGGACTTGATCGCAACGATCTGGAGCGAAACGTCCAGCTCGGTTGCGCCGTTTAAAATCGCTTCCCGAATCTCCGCGCACTTCGCCTTGGTGGACGCCGCGCCATGCGGAAATCCAACGGGCACGCAAATGCCGACGTTGCTGCCGCCGAGCCGTTCCTTCGCGAACGTGACAAAGTAAGGCGATACGCAGACGTTCGCAAAGCCGTATTTCTTGGCCTCCTCGCAGCCCTGCCGGATCTTGTCGGCGGACGTATCCGGGTTGAGCAGCGAATGCTCCAGCTTGCCCGCCAGCTCCGCGCCGCTCAGCATCGGCGCGCGCGCGGGTTTCTCGCCCGTTTGCGTTTCCGCCAGACGCGCATAGACTTCCTGTGTGACCTTGGCCACAATTGCTTCGATATCCAACTGTTTATCCTCGATTATTTACGGTTTATAAATCGTTTCGCCGTCCACCGTGTAGTGGTCCAGCACGCCGCAGATCGTCCAGTCGGCGATGATTTCATCGTCCTTGAGCAGCATCTTTGTCGCGCCGCCGTCCACATTGACCAGCACAAGATCGCCCACGCCCGCGTTTGCCGCGTCGAAGGCGATTTGGCGCGATTCAATTGGATTTCCGTTCAAATCGACAAACTCAACAATCATGAGTTTTTGCCCATGAAACTTGAAATCCTTTACAGTGGATACAACGTTGCCGACGACTCTGGCAATCCTCAATTTCTGGCATCTCCGATCCTGATTGTTCGACCGCGCCGCGCGCGGCACAAAGCTATCTTCCGCTTATTTCGGCAGAATGCCTTCCACGTCGTCATGCGGACGCGGAATTACGTGGACGGAGTACAGCTCGCCAACGCGCTTTGCCGCGGCAGCGCCCGCTTCGACGGAGGCTTTCACCGCGCCGACATCCCCGCGCACCATGACGGTCACGAGCCCGGAGCCGATCTTCTCTTTGCCAATCAGCGTTACGTTCGCCGCCTTGACCATCGCGTCCGCGGCTTCAATTGCGCCGACGAGACCTTTGGTTTCCACCATGCCCAATGCCTGCTTTTCCATTGCGATTTCTCCTTTTGCTTTATAAATGTTCGAAGATGTTATCGATACTCGTTGTATTGGTCGATGAATCCGACGATTGCCGCGTCCGCGGGAACCAGCCCGTCCCGAAAGATCAGCGAAGCTTCCTTCGAGCCAATCAGGTACACGAAATCGTCCGGCCCAGCCTGTCTCGTCTGGTCCGCGGCGACGATCAGTTTGGTCGGTTTGCCGTTTTCAATCATCTGGACGACCAGCAGCTTAATTCCCTGCAGCTTCGCGTCCTTGACGGTGGAAACGACCGACCCGACGACTTTTCCGGTGTACATACCTGTTACGCTCCCTCCAAATGGATCTTGCCGGGTTCGGTAAACTTATTTCTTCGGAGCCGCTTTCTTGGCCGCCGGCTTCTCCGCCGCCGGTTTCTCGGCTACGCCCTGCTTTGGCAGAATGTCCTCCACCTCGTCGTGCGGGCGGGGAATTACATGCGCGCTGACGAGCTCGCCAACCCGCTTCGCCGCGGCGGAACCCGCCTCGACGGAAGCTTTCACCGCGCCGACGTCCCCGCGCACCATGACGGTCACGAGGCCGGAGCCGATGTTTTCCTTGCCAATCAGGGTGACGTTCGCCGCCTTGACCATTGCGTCCGCCGCTTCAATCGCGCCGACGAGTCCCTTGGTTTCGATCAATCCGAGTGCCTGCTTTTCCATATTCTTCTCCTTGCTGCTGTGTGACGATTAAAAGATTGCCTGTAGCATATCCGGGTGCGGCGACGGAATGACCACCGTCCGCGCAACCATTCCCTTTGCTTCCTCGAGGTTCTCCGCCGCCTGCACCGCAAAGCGCACCGCCGAAACCTCGCCAATCATCGTGATAAACGACTTTCCGCCAAGGCCGCGACCCAGGCGAATCTCGATTAAATTCACGTTTGCCGCCTTGACCGCCGCATCCGCGCAGATGACCGCGGAGGCGAGCGAGAACGTCTCAATCAAGCCCAGCGCGCCGGTGGTAAACACCTCCGAGCACGCGCCGATCGCCTGAATCACCTGCTCGTGCACGTTTGGAATCACGATGCTGTCCACGAGCACCTCGGCCGCAACGACCACGCCCGCCGCAACCGCGGCTTCCACCGCCGCGACGCTGCCGGAGACGATGACAATGTATTTCCCCGCGCAAACCGGCTGGGCGCTTGCCAGCGAAACGTCCGCCGCTTTGAGCATTGCGTCGCCCGCTTCAATTCCCGCCGGAATGCTGTTTGTTTCGATCATGCCTAACGCGTTCAAGACCATTCTCCTTTTCGCGCTACTGCGCCAATATCTCGATTGAAGTGTTCGTTACGTTCGTTACAGTGCCGCTGATGCTCGCGTGAATCCTTGCTCCCAGGCTCTTTTCCGGAATTTCCGCGATCAACTGACCCTTCGTTACCCGATCCCCGGCTTTGACCACCGGAATCGACGGTGCGCCGATGTGCATGCTCAGCGGAATTTTTACGCTCGAAACGGTAATACCGTCCTCGACCAGCGGCGTTTCCGTGTCGTATTGCAGAATCCCCATGCGGGACATCATACGCTTGGTCGGCACCTTGGTGTTTTCAAAGCTCTGCGATACGCCGCCCTTAATTCGCTTTTCCGGCTTGTAGCCGTTCTGCCGAAGCCCGGCCTTCATCCGCGCCATCATGCGGCTCGGGCTGAGTCCGAAGTTGCAGGCATAGTAGCTGCAAAGTCCGCAGTCGCAGCAGGAGAAAATGCCGTTGACGTCGCCAAGCAGCTTGCCGTTGTTCATAAACGCGGCGCGCATCGCCTTGTGCGGCTCCACGCCAAGCCCCAGATTGTTGCGGGGGCAAAGCTGCGTGCAGAGGTTGCACTGGCAGCAGACCGCCTTGGCGAGCTTGAGGTCGACCTCCCGCTGATCGGTCTTCTTTTGAATCAGCGGATGGTCGGATGGAAACACGAGAAGTCCGCCGGTCGTCTTGGTCACCGGTTCGTCCCAGTCGTTGCAAAGCTTGCCCGTTGCCGGACCGCCGACGACAATCGTATACCCGTCGAGGCTCTTCGGCCCCTCGGCCGCCTCAATGAGCAGGCGATACGGCGTGCCGATCGGAACCTTCAGCGTCACCGGACGGCCCACCTCGCCGCCGACGGTAACCACCTTGTCGACGACCGGCTGCCCTTCCAGCGCGTATGCAATGTTGATCAGCGTGCTTACGTTGCTGACAACCGCGCCGACGTCCAGCGGGATTCCGCCGGTCGGCACGACCTTTCCGGTGACTTCGTACACAATCTGCTGTTCGTCGCCCGCCGGATAGTAGCTCTCCATTGCGTAAAGGCGAATGTTCGGTTCTCCGGCAATCGCCCGTTCGAGCGCGTCCATCGCGTCGTGATAGTGCTTTTTGAGGCAGATGACGCCGCTTTGCGCGCCCGTCGCCTCCATCACCGCCTTGAGGCCTTTGACGACCAGCTCCGGATAGCGCTGCATCATCAGGCGGTCAACCCGGAGCAGCGGCTCACACTCCGCGCCGTTTGCCAGCACGATTTCGGCTTTGCCCGCCGCCTTCACGTGCGTCGGGAAACCCGCGCCGCCGGCGCCGACAACGCCCGCGTCACGAATTTTGTCTACAACACCCATGCTCCGCCCTCCGCGTTAGACGATCCGAAGGTTGCCATACAGCACGCAGCGGCGCGAACGGGTAAACGTTCTTGCGCTGGTCAACCCTTCGCCGGTCGGCGTCGCAATGGTCAGCGTCGTATACCCCTCGCCATTGAACCCAAGTCCGGCGTAGGAAGGCGCGTTTTTGACGAAGATCGTCGTGTTCAGCGCTTTTGCCGCCATGGTCAGGTGCGTTACATTCTGCGAATGCATCATGGCCGTGTGCTTGCAGCCGTTTTCGGCTTTGATTGCCTTGACAATCGCCTCTTCAATCGTAAATACCTGCACAACGCCAAGCACCGGCATCAGCATTTCCACCGTGACGAACGGATGGTTCTCATCCACGCTCGCAATCAACAGCCGCGGTTCGCCCGTGTAGCTCACGCCGCTCTCCTTGGCAATGTAGGTCGCGTCGCGGCCGACGAACTTGCGGTTGATCACGTATTTGCCGTTTTCCTGCAAAAAGACCGTCTTGACGACCTTCTCGATGTCCGATCCCGTCAGGCGATACGCGCCGTTCTGCTCCATATGCCGCATGAGCGGCTCGGCGATTTCCGAAATCGCGAAAACCTCTTTCTCCGCAATGCAGAGCACGTTATTGTCAAAGCTCGCCCCGTCCACGATATCCCTGGCGGCTTTCTTGATGTCCGCCGTATCGTCCACGATGACCGGCGGATTGCCGGGGCCCGCGGCGATGACTTTCTTTCCCGTCTTCATCGCAACCTTGACCACCGCTTCGCCGCCCGTGATGGACAGCAACGGAATGTCCGGATGCTCCATGATGTATTTACCCGTTTCCAGCGTGGGGTTCTTCACCGTGCAGATCAGCGCGGCTGGGCCGCCCGCTTTGACGATGGCCTCGTTGAGAATGCGCATCGTCTCGATGGACGCCTTCTTTGCCGCGGGATGCGGGTTGTAGACCACCGCGTTTCCGGCGGCGATCATGCTGATCGAGTTGTTGATGACGCTGGAGGTCGGGTTCGTCGAGGGCGTAATCGAGCCGATGACGCCAAATGGCGCGCACTCCACGAGCGTGAGCCCAAAGTCGCCGCTCATCGCGCTCGTCGGCAGGTCTTCGACGCCCGGCGTCTTGTTGATGGCCAGCAGGTTTTTCTTGATCTTGTCCGCAACCTTGCCGTAACCCGTCTCCGTGTGCGCGAGCTCGGAGAGGTAGTTCACCTGCTCCCGCGTGGCGGCGCGCATGGCTTCAATCAGCCTGCTCCGCTCCTCCAGCGACAGCTTCATGAGCTGCTGCTGTGAAGCTTTCGCGGCCTGAATCGCGCTCTCCGGATCGTCGCAAAGCCAGCAGGTCGGCGCGGGATTCGTTTCTCCACCAACGCCGGAAATCTGCTTGACCGTATCTTCTATAATCTTACGAATCTGCTCATCCGATAAACTCATCTTCGTCTCTCCCTGTACATGCTGCTCCAAGCGCCCGCAAAACAACACCTGCTAAACGCGATTTGGAGCGTTGGTTTCGGTTGCCAATTGGGGAAGGCTATTCCTTCTCCTCGTACTTTCGAAAAACGACGTCCCCGCGCAATTCAACCGAGTCGATGATCGCGATGATTGCGAGGTCGGACGGTTTTCCGTCCGTAATCGACGTTTGCCGCGAGGAACTGCCGCCAACGCACATGACGACCTCGTTTTCACCCGCGCCGACCGTATCGATGGCAACGAGCGGCTGCCCCTTCTCCTGAAAGGTTTCAATATCGATGGGAACGACAATCAGCAGCTTGAGTCCAAGCAGCTTTTCCGCCTTGTTTGTGCTGACGACGCTTCCCCTTACACGCGCTAGTATCATGGGTTTCTCCTTATCCTTCGATCAAGACGCCGAGTTCATTTGCTTTGTCTTTTGCTAGCGGGGTGACTACCGCGCCCTTTGCGCATCGAACGATGCGGTCGCCATATTGATACGCTTCGAGCACCTCTTGCTCGGTGACCAGCTCAAAGCCGACCTCCGCCGGTTTCAGCTTCGGTGTGAGCGAAACCATCTCCACGCCCATATCCGTTAGCGCCGTAATGGAGCCAACCAATCCCTCAAAAA
>JAYFPQ010000142.1:0-5941 GCA_034927595.1 Christensenella sp. | reverse complement strand
ACGAACATCTTTAACTGGAACTTCTGCCTAACGGATCAGACCAAGCGCGTTCAGATCATCAAGGACGTCTATGGTGTGGATGTGCCCAAGGAGCTGGAATATACGCCGGACTATGCAAAGTACCGCTGGGCGGATATGATCGCCTCGCAGTACCTCGACACGACGGCACCGCTTGTGGAATTTGTCTCCTCCGCACTCGCCGCGGACGATCTGCTGCCGACGGCAACCCCGACGATGGAGCCGACGGCGACACCGACCATCGGTGTGGCCGCCACGCCGTATATCACCTTAGCGCCGACCGCCGAGCCGACGCCAACGCCGAGTCCAAGTCCGAGTCCTAGCCCGACGCCAACGCCCGATCCGGCGGCCGTCACCAGCGGAGTGCTGAGCAAGGCGGGCGATCCCCTGAGTGCGGTTCGCCTGAGCATGCAGCAGCAGTTCCCGCTGCGCGGCGAGAGCTACCGTCGATATTCGGAGTATTCGCGCCAGATGTTCAACGACTTTTTGATGTCGCTGGACGCGCTGGAAGAGGCGCAGTCCATCGCCCGCAAAGAGGCAAGCAAGTACGCCGCGGGCAAGTCCAACGACCTCGCGCAGGCCAAGCAGGACGTGGAGGACTACGCCTCGCACGTAAAGACCAATGCGCTGGCGCTTGCGCAGGAGTTCGATTATCCGACCGGCGATCTCATCTGGGCCTGCCGTTACGAAAAAGACCCGAACTTCAATGAAGTAAAAGTGGACTTCAATTAATACTTACATAAAAAAACGGGGGTTAACCCCCGTTTTTTATTTGCGATTCATCTACAGCAGCGATGGTACCTCGCAGAGCGACTCGATCAGCGTTGCGCCGAGCGAGCGAAGGTGATCGCGCGACTGATGCCCGGGAATCAGTAGGGCGCAGCCGCAGCCAATCGACGAGGCAATCTCAAAATCGTGATCCGTGTCGCCGACAAACAGCGCTCGCGCGGGCTCCACGCCGCTTTCGCGCAGAAAATCCACCGCGTAATCCGCCTTGCCGTGTGCTAGGTTGTTTTGCCCGCCAATTACGCGCTCGAAATACCGGTTCAGCTGAAAGTGCCGAACCTGCTCGTCCAGCTTGTCCTGTCCGGTTGCGCTCAGGAGCACCTGGCGCGAACCGCGCGTGAGAACCTCGGCTAGCGTATCCTCCGCGCAGGGCTGCAAGGGACAGGCGGGAAAGCGTTCGGCATACAGCGCGACAAACTGCTTGGAAATCTCCTCGAACGGCTCCGCTTCAAACGTATAGCCCATGCGTTTGTAGTACTCGACCACGGGAAAGGTGAAATGCGAGCGGTATTCCTCAATGCCGCGCATGGATGCCATGCCGCGCTCCAGCCGCATTTCGTTGGCAATCTGGTAGCAGAGCTCCGTGTCGTCCAGCAGCGTGCCGTTCCAGTCCCAAATGACGAGATCGTATGTTCGGGCAGGGGTCATGATGGTTTTCACCTCGCATGCCCGCAAAAAACATCCGCGGGCCGATTTACCACTTATTATGCACCTTTTCCGCAAAGCAGAGGAAGTGTTTTAATTCCAGCTTGCTGCCGTCGTCCAGCGTAACGAAGCCGTCCATGTAGCCGAACACCTGATGCTGATCCGAGAGCAGCGGGCCGACGCTCGTGTACGCCGCGCGGTCGAGAATCGGCGTAAAGGCCGTTTCAAACCGTCCGTCGTTGGACGAGAACGTCCAGGGCGAGAGATAGTCCTCCTTGCCGTCCTTGAGCGGAATGTTGAAGGTCAGGCGGTCGAGTTTGTGATGCACGCCGTCGACAAAGAGCATATTCTCCGAGGCGGCGCTGACGTCGCCAAATCCGTAGCCAATGTTGAAACCAAATCGGTGTCCGTCGACAATGCCTTGCCCCGCGCCCCAATACCAGGTGTTTTCATACGTCCAGACCCCGCGCCCCCAGTCAAGCATGCCAAACGAGTCTTCGGGTTCAAACGTGCGGGTCACGCCGCCGATGGTGAAGCTGCCGCTGGCGCGCATGCCGATGATCTTTTGATTGTAGTAAAACGCGGTCTTCTTTTCCGAAAACGGCGTGGCGATGACCATGGTGTCCTGCGGCGGATCGGACAGCAAAATTTTGCAGTCAAACGCCTGATCCCCGTCGAACTTGTCCATATGGACAAGCAGCCAGCGTCCGCAGTTCTCATTGGTAAACGAAGCGGTGGTATTGCCAATGCGCTTAAACACATCTCCGCTTGAGTCCGCCGGAAAATGGGTACTGCCGAATGGCAGCCAGAACATCGGAGACACCGTCTTCTCCGTCTTCGCCTCAAAATCCAGAAACGACACGGAGATCATGCCCATGTAGGAGTTGTCCGCAATCGTCAGCGCAACGCCGTAGCGGCCGTTCTGGATCAGGTAATAGTCCCATTCCTTGATGCGGGCGGCGCCGCCCTTGATCGCGGCGCGTTCATAGCGCCGGACGAGGGAGGTGGCATAGCCAGCCTCGTAAAGCTCACCCTTGTGGTTGAGAAGCGGACCCGGAGACAGACGATTTTGCATAACAAACGGCCTCCTATTTCAATTTTCGTCAGACTAGCGTGATCTGCGTGAAATCAATGCACTTAATTTATTATACGCAGTTTTCGGATCGCGCGCAAGAAACGCAACGTTGTGTTGAACGATTTCGGTTTTTCCGCATAGGACACGCGATTTCCCCATTTCGATTCTGGTTGAATGTGGTATAATACCCGAATGAAAACCCGAACATCCGCCTCAAAACCAATTGGAATCGTCCTGCTCGCGCTGGCAGCCGGCGTCATGCTCTGGCAGCTTTTATCGATTTACCTCTCCGGCATGCGCCATGTGCTGCACGGGGTCATGCTGATCTTTGGCGTCTGCGTTCCGCTGGCTCTCGGCGTGTTTCTGCTGAATCGCGCCGTTGAGGTTCCCCAGCGTCGCCGGACGGTGCGCACCGCGCTGTTTGTGCTCTTTGCGTTCTATTGCGCGGCGCTGTTTGGCGCACTGATTGTCTCCCGCGTGGACTACGTCCATTTTCAGCAGACCAAAGCGGCGTATTGGGCAAATTTCGATTTAAACACGAATTTTCGTCCGCTCGAGACCATTTGGCTGTACATCAACGCGATCCGGTACGACTACATCGGCATGGAGATTCCGCTGAGCAACCTCGTTGGCAACATGTTGCTGTTCATGCCGCTGGCGGTGTTTCTGCCGTGCCTGTTTCGGCCGATGCGAAAGCTCTGGCTGTTTTTGTTGACCGTTACGCTCGTGTTTGTCGCGGTGGAAGCGCTGCAATTGTTGCTCGCCTGCGGCAGCTGCGATGTGGACGACGTGCTGCTCAACCTGTTTGGAACGCTGAGCGTCTTCGGCATTCTCAAAATTCCGGCGTTGCAGCGTCTGCTCAAAAAGCTCTATCTGCTGCCGGAGGAACCAGCCACGCCATTGCCGGAGGCGGAGCAAGCGCCTACAGCAGAATCCGACGGGTCGCAATCTCACTGACAAACGTTTTGTCGTGCTCGACAAACAGCATCGTCGGGTTGGCCGCGAGCAGCAGGTCGCGAATCTGCATCCGCGAGAGCACGTCCACAAAGTTGAGCGGTTCGTCCCAAACATACAGATGCGCGCGTTCGGAAAGCGTCTTCGCCAGAAGCGCTTTTTTCTTTTGCCCGCCGGAGAAGTCGCGCATGTCCTTTTCAAACTGAACACGCGGAAAGTCGAGCTTGCGCAGAATCGTCAGAAACAGCGTTTCGTCGAGCCCGTTTGCGCGCGCGTAGTCGAGCACGGTTCCCGTTAAAAACGACGTGTCCTGCGGCATGTAGGAGACGACGAGGCCGCTCGCGGTGCGTAGGGTTCCCGTGTTTGGAATCGCTTCGCCCATCAGCAGCTTGACAACGCTGCTTTTACCGCTGCCGTTCTTGCCGCTAAGCGCCGCGCGCTCGCCCTGGCGCAGGGTAAAGCTCAGCGGGCCGCAGACGGTACGCTCCCCATAGATAATCGAGAGATCAAGCGCCTCGACGAGAATATCCGCGTGGTGGCGCAGAGGAGTAATCTTGAGCGTATCATTGCGTTCCAGATTCTTGAGCAGCTGCTCCTTCTCTTTGGCGGCGTTTTCCTGCCGCCGCTCGGTCGCCTTTGCCCGCTTCATCATGCGCGCGGACTTCGCGCCAATGAATCCGCGGTCGAGGGAGTGTTCGCCGATTTTACTGCGCTCCACGCGGTCGCTCCATTCGGCGGTGCGCCGCGCGGCCTGGCGCAGGTCGTCCATTTCGCGCGTGAGGCGCTCGTTCTCGGCGAGCTCAAAATTGTCCTGCCGCCGACGGTTTTCCTCCCAGCTGGAGAAGTTGCCCTTTTGCACCTCGATGCCCGCGCGGTTGATCGAGAGGATGTGATCCACACAGCCGTCGAGAAACGCGCGGTCGTGGGACACGAGAATGAATCCCTGCTTGCCGTTTAGATACCGGCTGACGACCTCGCGCGCCTCCATGTCGAGGTGGTTGGTCGGCTCGTCAATCAGCAGAAAGTGGCCGGGCCTCGCAAACAGCGCCGCGAGCAGCACCTTGGTCTGTTCGCCGGGGCTGAGCGTCGAAAATGCGCGGTCGAGCGCATCCGGCGAAACGTCCAGCAGATTTAGCTCCTTTTCGAGCCGCCAGCGCGGCGCGTCCGAAATCGACGAAAACACCGCTTCCGTGGTCAGCGTATCGTCCTCCACGGCAAACGGAAAATAGTCGAAGGCGACGCTGGCGGAAATCATGCCTTCGTAGTCATATTGCCCAAGCAGAAGCTTTAGAAAAGTCGTTTTTCCGCGTCCGTTTCGGCCGATGAAACCGAGTTTCCAGCTCGTGTCAATCGAAAAGGACGTGTGTTCGAATATGTTGTCGTAGCTGCCTTCGTAATGAAAGGTCAGGTCGTTCACGCGAATTTGAGACATAGCAAAAATCCTCCCGTCTTGTACGGCAGTGCGCAAACGATTTGTGCGAAAGGGGGTTCTTGCAGCAGAAAGGTCGCTTGATTTTTTACGAAACAAAAAAAGAACCCTTGTCTGGTTCGCGCGCACCGTTTGGCACTGCAAGAATAGAGCGGACGCAACGAGTGCTTCCGCGTACCTTACATCTACCAAGAGTGTTAGCGAATCATAGGAGTCCTCCAATTGAATGATTTCAAGAGCATTATAAACAGGTCGCCGCTGTCCTGTCAATGGGTTTCGGTCACGGTGCGAGCACGATACCGGTGTGCTATAATGAGTTGCAGAGTAATCTGCAAGACACATACGGAACTGTGATTTAGTAAAAATTCCTGCCTCCCCTGCAACCTTTCGTGTAGTTACGAAGTGTTATGGGTGGAAGAGAGAGGTACTAACGGTTATGGAACAGCTGACCAAACCAAATGTGCCGATTCCGGCCGACAACGCAGACGCGCTGTTTGAAGCGTATGCCGACATGGTATATCGCCTCGCGTTTCTGCGAACGAAGAGCGGCGCGGACGCGGACGACACCGTACAGGAGGTCTTCCTTCGGGCAATGCGCGCAAAGCCCGTCTGGAACAGCCTGGAGCACCAGAAAGCCTGGTTTCTCTAGGTGACGATCAACTGCACGAAGTCGTTGCTGACCTCCGCCTGGCGGCGCAACACGGTACCCGAAAACGAAAATCTCCTCACCGAGATGCAGACGACCACCGAGGTTTATCCCTATGTGCTGGCGCTTCCTCAGAAGTACCGCACGGTGATCCACCTGTATTATTACGAGGGGTATCGGGTTGCCGAAATTGCCAAGATACTGGGCGCGAGCGAAAACACGGTGAAATCCCATCTCTTCCGCGCACGTGATATGCTGCGGGAACAGTTGAAGGGGGAATTTCAGGATGTTTAAAGAGCAGTATATCCGTGACAACGACAAGCTAAAAGCAAAGGAGACGTTGCTCATGGAAATCAAAGAAAAAAACACGCGTGAGAAAATTGCCCTC
>JAYFPQ010000160.1:0-32016 GCA_034927595.1 Christensenella sp. | reverse complement strand
CACCCCCCCGCGGGACTTGATCGCCTTTTCGAGGCACGCACTCTTTTTGCAAAGATACGCCCCCCGGCCATTCGCGCGACCCGTGGTGTCCAGCAAAACGGTATCCTCCGGCGTTCGGACAACGCGCACCAATTCCTTCTTTGGCTGCATTTCCCGGCAGGAAACGCACATACGCATCGGAATTTTCTTGGCCAAGCGTTACGCCTCGCTTTCGCTCGTTTCGGTCTCTTCGTAGTATGCGCCCATCGCTTCTTCCGCCTGGGACTGGCTCTTGATGTCGATCTTCCAGCCGGTCAGCTTGGCGGCAAGGCGCGCGTTCTGGCCTTCCTTGCCGATGGCAAGCGAAAGCTGCGTGTCGGGCACGATGACCTTCGCGGCCTTTTCGGAATCGTTGATGTACACCATCAGCACCTTCGCGGGGCTGAGCGCCTTGGCGATGTAGACCGCCGAATCGCTGTCCCACTCGATGATATCAATCTTCTCGTTGTGGAGTTCGTTGACAATGCGTTCCACGCGCGCGCCGCGCTGGCCGACGCATGCGCCAACCGCGTCCACCTGCATGTCCGAGGAGTGCACGGCAACCTTGGTGCGGAAGCCCGCCTCGCGCGCAATCGACTTAATTTGCACGACGCCGGTCTGAATCTCCGGTACTTCCAGCTCAAAGAGACGCTTCACAAGACCCGGATGCGTCCGGCTGACGAGCACCTGCGGCCCTTTGTTGTCCTTTCGGACTTCGAGCACGTATACCTTCAGGCGGTCGTTGTTCTCGTAGGTTTCGCCGGGAATCATTTCGTTTGGCGTGAGGATGCAGTCCGTTTTGCCTAGCTCGACATAGACGTTGACCTTTTCCACGCGCTGAACAATCGCGGTGAGCACTTCGTTTTCCTTCTCGACGTACTCCTCGTAGATGACCCCGCGCTCGGCCTCGCGAATGCGCTGCACGACAACCTGCTTGGCCGTCTGCGCCGCGATGCGCGAAAACTCCTTCGCCTTAACCTCTTCTTCCAGCACGTCGCCCGCTTCGTAAAGCACGTTGACGCGCTTGGCGTCTTCAATCGAAATCTCGTTGAGCGGGTTCTCAACGGTTTCGACCACCGTCTTAGAGGCATAAATGCGAAACTCGCCCGTCTTTGGGTCTACTTCGGCGCGTACGTTCGCCGTTGTGCCGTAATTGCGCTTGTATGCGGAGGTCAGCGCCGCTTCGATTGCAAGAATCAAAATCTCCTTGCTGATGCCGCGCTCCTTTTCCAACGCATTCAATGCTTCGACAAACTCTGTGTTCATCCTACCGTACTCCTTCAAAATATTCCGTATGATTGCATCATTTCTACCAATGTTGGGATTGCCGCGTCGCTGCGGTTAAAAAGTCAGTTCCGGCCGCGCGAGCGCAACCGCCTTTCGTTCAAGCGTCCGCTCGGTTTCTCCGTCTCGAATCACGAGGCTCGTTTCGTCAAACCGAACCAGCTCTCCCTTGAATTCTTTCTTTCCCTCAAACGGGGCAAAGAGTTTAACTTCGATTCGCTTGCCAAGATTGCGCTGGTAATCCGCGTTCTTCTTGAGCGGGCGATCCAGCCCAAGCGACGAAACGGAAAGGTAATACTGCTGCTCAATCGGGTCCGCTTCGTCCAGAATCGGATCGACCGTCCGGCTGACCAGTTCGCAATCGTCAATGGTCACGCCGCCGGGCTTATCAATATAGAGCGTCAGCACCCAGTCGCCGTATTCCTTTACGAATTCCACGTCGCAGAGCTCAAAACCGAGCCCTTCGACGGTTGGTTTGAGCAGTTGTTCCGCTTTTTGCGCTGTGTTCAAGCATTAACCTCCGGATTGGTAACAGGCGCTCGCCACCGAATCAACCGCCGCTTTGGCACGTTGATTCCGTAAAAAAAGCACCCTTCAAAACGAAAGAGTGGGTTTTGCCCACTCTCCGCTTCAAGTTCAAACATCCAACATTTGGATTATAACAGCCTTGCCTGCTGTTTGCAAGTAGTTTTCCAGAATATCCGGCGCTACCTGCCGCCTTCCACGCGGCTCACCGCCGCTTCCGTTTTCTTTGGCGAACGCGCAAAGAACTTCGGCAGTTGCATGCTCGCGTAGTACACCAGCGCAAAATAACTCATCGCCGTTGCCGCCGTGAGCACCACCAGATCCCAGACGGCCACATGCACCGAAAGGAAGGAAAGCAGCGCGAGCAATACGCCAACCGCGAACAGCCCCGTTGCAATCTTCCCCGGCCAGTAGGCCATGACGACCACCTTCCGCTTGGCCAGCAGCAGACCGCCAATCATCATCAGCAGCTCCTTGAACGCCATCAGCAGAAACAGGATCAGATAGATCGGCTTGTGCTTGCCAACATAGATGCAGATCAGTGCGGCAAGCGTCATGAGCTTGTCCGCGAGCGGATCGAGCAGCTTGCCAAGGTTCGTTACCCAGCCGTTCCTGCGGGCAAGGTAACCATCCAGCACGTCCGTCAAGAAGGCGAAAACAAAAATGGAAAGGGCAGGCAGATATCTGCCTGCCAGAAAAAGCGACATGAAAACGCCTACGAGGACCAGCCGTATTCCCGATAGAATGTTCGGCAGATGTCTCATTTACGCACCAATGTCCTCCACATACAGAGTACGAACGCCGGTATCTTCCGGCTCGGCCGCTTTCCGCTCTGCCGCTTCGCGCGCTTCAAAGAACTTGAGCGCAACCTGCGGGAACAGCGCGTAGCTGAGCACGTCTTCTTCCTGACGAATGTGATCCTTGATCTCTTCGCGATACGATTCGAGTTCCGGCTTGAGTAGATCGGCCGGGCGGACGGTGATGACCTCCGCGTCGCCAATCGCCATCTTGCGAACCGCTTCGTTGACCGGGGCGGGCAGCTTGCCGTATTCGCCGCGGAGCAGCGCCTTGCTCTCCTTGGTGAAGACCTTATAGCGCTCGCCGCTGATGATGTTCATCACGGCCTGCGTGCCGACGATCTGGCTGGTCGGCGTTACGAGCGGCGGATAACCGAAGTCTTCGCGAACGCGCGGAACCTCCGCGAGCACGTCGTAGTACTTGTCGGACTTTCCGGCTTCCTTCAGCTGGGAGATCAGGTTGCTGAGCATGCCGCCCGGAACCTGATATAGCAGCGTGTTGGTATCGACGCCCAGCGCTTTGACGGAGATTGTTCCGTCTGCGATCATGCGATCCGCAACGGGGCGGAAGAACTTTGCCGCCTCGGAGAGCTTGAGCAGATCGAGGCCGGTGTCGCGCTCGGTTCCCGCGAGGGTAGCCACGAGCGGTTCGGTCGCGGGCTGCGCCGTGCCGTTGCCAAAGGGCGAAAGCGCGGTGTCCACGATGTCCACGCCGGCCTGCGCGGCCATGAGATAGACCATGTCGCCGGTGCCGGTGGTGTTGTGCGTGTGCAGATGAATCGGAACGCTGATTTCCTTCTTGAGCCGCGACACGAGCGAATACGCATCGTAGGGCAGCAAGAGGTTCGCCATGTCCTTGATGCAGATCGTGTCCGCCCCCATCTGAACGAGCTCTTTGGCGAGATTGACGAAGTAGTCCTCGTTGTGCACCGGAGAAACGGTGTAGCTGATCGCCGGTTCGCAGATTCCGCCGTACTTCTTGGTGAAGCGAATGGCGCTCTCGAGGTTGCGAATGTCGTTCAGCGCGTCGAAGATACGAACCACGTCAATGCCGTTTTCGATGGACTTCTTGCAGAACTGCTCGACCACGTCGTCCGCATAATGCTTGTAGCCCAGAATGTTCTGGCCACGGAAGAGCATCTGCAGTTTCGTGTTCGGCAGGGCCTTGCGCAGTTTGCGCAGCCGCTCCCACGGATCCTCGTTGAGGAACCGGAGGCAGGCGTCAAACGTTGCGCCACCCCAGACTTCCAAAGACCAGTACCCAATCGAGTCCAGTACCTCGCAAGCCGGAAGCATATCCTCAATGCGCATACGGGTCGCAGCCTGCGACTGGTGTGCGTCACGAAGAATGGTATCGGTTATGTTCAGTTTATTCATGTGATCATTCTCCTTTCGGCAGTGCGAAGCGAAGAAAGCCTGCGCAGTGCCACGATATCGTCATGGAGGATGTCTTCGAACGTTACGTTCGAATTCTCTTCCCGGAAAAGCTGGCAAACGCGCGGGAGTATCCCGCGTCGATCTGCCGCGCAAGCTTTGGCTTTGCTTTCGACCGGGTTATTCGATCGAACAGAGGTATGCGCCCGGATCCACGGACTGGCCCTTCGAAACGGACACACCGCGAACGGTGCCGGCGACCGGCGCGCTGATATCGCTCTCCATCTTCATCGCTTCCAGCACGAACAGCGGCTGACCGGCCTTGACCACGTCGCCATCCTTCACGTTGACGCCAAGAATCGTTCCGGGCATCGGAGCGGTGACCTTCATACCACCGGCGGGCGCTGCGGCAACGGGCGCGGCCTTGGCGGGCGCGGGCGCTGCTGCGGGGGCCGGCTTTGCGGCGGGAGCTGCTTTTCCGTCGATCTCTTCGACGGCTACTTCATACTGGGTACCATTGACGTTCACTAAGAAATTACGCATAATTACCTCCGATTTTTGTTCTATTGAAAACGTGTTGTGATAACGTATTTTCCGTTATTATCCAGTTTTTTTTCAAAAACTTGTTGTGATAACGTATTTTCCTTGATTGGTATCATAGAAAGCTGCTCAATCCCCTTCTACCGAACCATAGTCCGGATAAAAGGCAGCCATCCATTTTGCAGCGAACTTATGCCCGCTTAATGGAAACGATGCGAAGACCGGTCACGTCCTTGCCCATGACTTCGGCAATGCTCGACGCAACAACGGCGGCCAATTCCCCGCGATTGACGTTTGCGCTCACGGATGCGGCTGCTTCAAGTTCTTCCGACTCGTCCTCATACATGCTCTCCTGCTTGGCGCGCACCGCCTTGAGAATAAAGATTGCTACGATGAGAGCGACAAATACTCCGGCAACGACCCAAACTGTGTTACTCATTGTGTGTTCCTCCGTTTACTGATGCATTTCGATATATTTACCTGATTGGTTGTTTCACAAATTCATGTTCTTTGCGGACATACATCCGTTCCAAGGAAGGTGTTTCACGGCTTTGGGGAAAGATGCCTTAATCTTTCCCATATTTTCTGTATACGACGCGTCCCCTCTAATTCCTGCTTCGATTCTATAATTATTTTTCGCTCGACGAATCGCATTTCTTTCGGGGTTTTCGAACGTCAGGACTTCGGCATTGGCTCCAGCCCAAGCGCCTCGCGCAGGGAGTTTAGCTCGGCCTGCTTGAGCACTCTGGTTTCGCCGGGCTTCATATCGCCCAGCACAATCGGCCCAAAGCGCTCGCGCTTGAGTCGAAGCGTCCGGTGCCCTACCGCTTCCAGCATGCGCCGGATCTGGCGGTTGCGACCCTCGTGAATCGTAATCAAAAACGTCGTGTCGCCATTCTTGGTCATCCGTACCCGTTCCACGCGCGCCGGTGCGGTCATTCCGTCGTCCAGTTGAACGCCGTTGACCAGGGAAGCAATCTCGGATGCGGTGAGCCTTCCGTCGCAAATGGCATAGTAGGTCTTTTCGACGGAATACTTCGGGTGCGTCATGCGGTAGGCAATCTCGCCGTCATTGGTCATCAGCAGCAGACCTTCCGTGTTGATGTCCAGCCGCCCTACATTATAGAGTCGCGCCGGAATGTCCTTCACGTATTCCTGAACGGTGTTCCGTCCCTGCGGGTCCTCGCTGGTGCTGACCACGCCCTTGGGTTTGTAGAGAACAAGCGTGTAGAGCGCTTCCTTCTGCGCAACGGGCTTTCCGTCCAGCAGGACGACGTCCTGACCCGGTTCCACGGACATGCCGAGCTGCGCCGTCTCGCCGTTTACGCTCACACGCCCGGCGGTAATCAGGTCTTCGCTGGCCCGGCGGGATGCGACTCCCGCGTCTGCGAGGTATTTCTGTAATCGAATCATTTGTTATCAACCTCGCCTGGCGCTAGATTATTCAGTAGAGCAGAATCGATTTCTCGATTTCTTTATGCCAATTCTCACCAAATACAGTATACGATATTTCGTCTTGATCTTTCAATCGAATTTTTTACTTTTTTTTGATAAACTGTTCGTTTCATTTGTTTTCATCCGATAATGAACAAACCAAAAACCGCCGGAACCAACGCTCCGGCGGAGTATTGCGATAAAATTCCTTGTATTATTGCACTGGCGGTTCTGCGCTGCGCTTCGCCTTCTTCGGCCAGCCAATGCGGCAGGCGCGCGTGATCGGCCGATACCAGAAGCCGTCCGCAAACGAATACAGAAACAGCCAGAGCAGCATGCCCGCCTGTGGTTCGCTCTGAAACGTGCTTTCCTCCAGCAGGACGGAGCCAAGCGAAAGCGCCGCGCCGAGCAACACGGAAAGCACAACATAGATCAGCACAAACCAGCCGTCGACCGCTCCCAGCAACCAGGCAACGGGAATCAGCAAAAATGCGGCGGTTTCCAGCAGCGGCGAAACACGATCCAGCAGCCAGAAGTAAGGCAGTCCAATCGGCCCTGCCTGCTTGCTTGGCCAGCGGAACGCCAGTTTGCCAAACCGCGTCAACAGTCCGCAGAGCGCCGTGTTCCAGCGCCGCCGTTCCGCCAATATGCCGCGCAGTTGCTCCTGCGGCAGCACCGTGCAGATCGGGTCCGGTAGCAGGCGCGTCGTAAACCTTCGTTTGCTGTCGCGCAGAATCGCGAGCGTGTTGAGCAGTGCGTCGCCTTCCTCCCCCGCCGCCTGTGAGCGAAAGCCGCCCGCATCCAGCAGCGCGCTCTTTTTAAACGCAAAGAACGAGTCGCAAACGCTGAGCAGCGCGCCCGCCCGCTCCGCGCCAAATCGATTCGTATAGAACGCGCGCAGCCGTTCCATGCGCTGGAGCATGTCCAGCGGACGCCGCTCCAGCCAGTTGGACGGTTCCTCACATGCGCCGCGCGCTACGCCGCCAACCGCCACGCAGAGCGGGTCGCTTACGAACGAATAGTCAATTTTAATCAGCGCGTCCGGCTCAAACAGCACACGCGGCTGCGTCGAGAGTACGATTGGGTAGGAGGAAAGGTTCACCCCCGCGTTCAGCGCGTCCGCCCGATCGCCGTTTGGCTTTTCCGCAACAATCAGTCGAAGATTTTTAATCGAGCGATAGACCGTCTTAATTTCGCCGGTGGTCAGCGAGCGTTTGTAGGGCTGACGAAACGCGAGCAACCGATAGGTATCCGACAGCCGTTCGAGCACGTCTGCGGAGTTGCCGTATACCACCGCGATGACTTCGAATTCCGGAAAGTCGAGCCCGAGCAAATGCTCCAGCGTGTCCAGCGCATCCTCCGCCGAAGCGTCCGCGCCAATCGGCAGAATCAGTGAAACCGGCACCGCGTGCTCGGAATCGAGAAACCGCCGGTAATCGATGAACCGCAGCGAGCGTGCATAGGCGCGCATGCGATAATTCGAGATCGCGAGTTGCAGCAAGCCAAGAAACCCGCTGACGATCAGAAACGCGAGAAAGAACCGGCTGAGCCATTCGAACGCCGAAACAACCGCTTGCGGAATCGGAATCATACTGCCTCCTCCTTCGCCAGCGCTTCCTTGTCCAGCGCGAACGCCATCATCTCCTGCGCAAAGCGGTCAAACGTGTCCTCCACGTGGTGCATCAGCAGCGCGCGGTTCGGGTAGCTCAGCAGCGCTTCCGCCGCGCGGTAACGCACCCACCATTCCCTGTCGCAGAGCAGCGCAATCAGCAGTTCAACGTTCTCCCGCGCGCTCAGCGCGCCGAGTGCCGTCGCCGTGACCGCGCGCATCTCCCAGCGAATGTCCTTTGCGAACGCGCGTATCGGCTCAATTGCTTCGTGTTCGCGGAGTTGGCCGAGGGTACGCACCGCGTCAATCCGCGCGTTGAGCTCGCTGCTGCCCAAAAACGGCAGCACCAGCGTTCCGAGCTCCGTGTAGCCGCATTCGCCAATCTGCTTGATGCAGGTGCGGCGGATATACAGGTCGGAAGCGGTTGTAATCAGCTTTCGGCAGAGCTTGCGTTTGTCTCCATTGTAGGTGTCGAAGATCTCCTCCAGCGTTCGAAACGAAAGCAGCGAAGCAACCGATTCGTCGCGGCAGAGCGCAACCACTTCCCGCTCCGCGCCGAGCATGCAGAGCGCGAGCATGCCGATGTGCTGCATCTGCGCGGACGTGCGGAAGTAATAAATCTGGGACACAACCTCTTTTGTAAACCGGCTGATTCGAAGCGCGCCAATGGTTCGAACGACGAGCAAAACCGCCTCCGGATTCGCGCGGTCGAGGGTTCGCTTGAGATAGGCGCCGTACCAGTCGCCGCCCGTTTCCTCCGCGAGCTTCTCCCAGGCTTCGCCGCCGACCTCCCCCGCCGTTTCGGAGATGACCCTCAGTCCCCTGCGCGAGCGGATGCCGCGGATATCGGAGAGTCGTTTGACCGTTCCACCAGGCTGGAGCATTTCGTAGAGCTTGTTCTTCATGCGGCTCGCGTCCGCCGCGCCGGAGATCAGGCAAAGGAGTTTCTTGCGCATGGCCTGCACGCGCAGGTTCGTAATCCGCCGGGTCAGCGCCAATAGCACCAGCAACAGACCGCAGAGCAGCATCACCGCCGAAAGCAGCAGGATCAGGTATATGGCGATCGTCTGAAGCCAGCTCACATGCAGTTCCTCCTGCGAGTCCCCGATTGGTCGGCGCGGTACGTTAGATTCTTGTTTGGATATTGAAATTTCGATCTGTTCTGTTGATTATTCTAATGATTACAATAGTAAAATACCATAGTTTCGGCGAATTCTTTTGAATTTCGTAACTTATTCGAAAAAGTGATAACGCAGGAATTAATAGAATTCCCGCAAAACAAAGGTGACCGAAGGGTTTCGTTCAGCTGCTTCCGCCAGCACCGCAATCAATCGCTCGCCGTACTCGCCAAGCGATTCACGTAGATGCGAAGCGTTTCGCAGTAGTATCCGCGTCGGCTCGACAATCTCGCCCAGACAGTCGTTCAGCGCATCGAGATTGTTGCCGTAATACGACGGCAACCGCAACCGGCGGGCAAGGTGCGCGTGCGCATGCTCGCGGCTATCCATTCGTTTTCCATTTAAAACGCGCAGAGTGGTTCCAAACATGGCTCGTGCTCCTTTCTCGCCTGCGGATTTTTACGGGGTTCCGTAGAGCAGCGTAAACGACTCGTAGTGATCTCCCGTATAGTAGATCAGCCCGTCGTTGGAAAAGACAATTCGTTTCGCGCCGCGCGAATCCTCGTGCAGCGTGTCGATGTCGCACTCCGTATACGTTCTTCCGCTCGCCTCGGGCAGCAGTCCTTCGTAGTTGCCAAACCGGTCGCCGCCAATGCACTTGCCGTAGGCGACGTCGTCCAGCCCGCCGCCATTCCAACCGAGAGAGCGCGCGTCGTCCTTCGTGATGAAGTTTTCCGGCAGCCGTCCGTAGGCAACCAAGTAGGCGGAAACATCTTCTTTCGAGGTGTAGCTGCCGTGCTCGTCCGGCAAAGCCTGCGCTTCGTCGGTCGCCGCGGCGGGTTCCGGCGTTGTTTCGCTTTGCGCGGAGGCGGAGGCCGCGACCTGCTGCTGCACTTCGTCCAGTGCGACCAGGCAGCTCGTCACCACCGGCTCCTGCTGCGTTTGCGTGATTGGCGCTGCGGGTTGCCGCGCGAACCAGAGCCCCGCGAGTACGAGCAGAACGATGAGTACAATGGTCAGCGTGCGTTTCTTCATTCAATGTTTCCTTCCAACTGGCGCTCTGCTTGTGTGTGTTGCTTGGAATGCTCCGTTTAGTCGACCAGCGTCGCGTGGTAGAGCTCGGAGTAGAGGCCTTTGCGTTCAAGCAGTTCCTCATGCGAGCCTCGTTCGCGAATCCCCTGTTCGTCTATTACGACAATCTCGTCCGCATGCTTCACCGTAGACAGCCGGTGCGCAATCACCAGCGTGGTACGTCCCGCAGAAAGCTCTTCAAACGAGGTTTGAATGTCATGTTCGGTCACGGTGTCCAGCGCGCTGGTCGCCTCGTCGAGAATCAGGATGCGCGGGTTCTTGAGGAACAGCCGCGCAATCGAAATGCGCTGCTTCTGCCCGCCGGAGAGCGCAAGCCCGCGCTCACCAACCTGCGTGTCATAACCCATTGAGAACGACATGATTTCGTCGTGAATCCGCGCGCGTTTTGCGGCTTCCACCACCTCTTCGTCCGTCGCGTCGATGCGCCCGTAGCGGATGTTCTCCATAACGCTGCTGGCAAAGAGAAACACGTCCTGCTGCACGATGCCAACGTTCTGGCGCAGGGATTTCATCGTCGCGTCGCGAATGTCCAGACCGTCAATCGTGATGCCGCCGGAGCGAATCTCGTAGAACCGCGGAATCAGGTGGCAAAGCGTCGTCTTTCCGCCGCCGGAGGGGCCGACCAGCGCCAGTGTTCTACCCGCGGGAATGTCCAGGTTGATGTGCGACAGAATGCTTCGACCGCTTTCATAGGCAAACGAAACGTCCGTAAAGCAGATGTCGCCCTTTACGTCTTCGAGCGCGCGGGCGTTTGGGCGATCCTTGATCTCCGGCTCAATGTCCATAATTTCGCAGAACCGCGTGAATCCCGCCATGCCGAGGATGTAGAGCTCCGCAAAGTTGGCGAGGCGTTTGAGCGGCTGTACGAACGCCGCAACATAGAGCGTAAACGTCACGAGCAGAATCGGGTCCATGCTGCTGCGGTAGATAAAATACCCGCCGAGCGCAAGAACGGCCAGATTAAACAGCGCAATGAAGAATTCCATCCCGCTGTTGAAGTAAGCCATGTATTTATAGAAGTTATCCTTCGCGTGTACGAACTGCGCGTTGCCCGCGTCGAACTTTTCCTGCTCATATCGCTCGTTGGCAAACGCCTTTGCCACGCGCGCGCCGGAGATCGAGCTTTCGATGTCCGCGTTGATCTCCGCGACGCGCTCCTTTACCTTTAAGGAAGCGGTGCGCATTTTAACGCGGAGTTTGATCACGTAGTAGACCGCGGGCGGAACGATACAGAACAGCCCCGCCGCCAGCCGCCAGTCGATGAACGCCATTGCGACAAACGCGCCGAGCACGGTCGTGCCGGAGATGAGCACATCCTCCGGGCCATGGTGGGCCAGTTCCGTAATGTCAAACAGATCCGTCGTCACGCGGGACATGAGCTTGCCGGTGCGCACCTTGTCGTAGAAGCTGAACGAGAGCTCCTGAATGTGCGAAAAAATGTCCCGGCGGATGTCCGCCTCCATGCGAATGCCCAGCATATGGCCCCAGTAGTTGATGACAAACATCAGCAGCGCGCGCACCACGTATGCGCCGAGCGCGGCGAGAATCAGCAGTGCAAACAAGCGGAATAGCGTGCTGTCGAGCGCCATCTGCGGCAGGAGTTTGCGCAAGATATACTGCGTAAACAGCGGGTAGGTGATATCGATCATCGCGATAAAAAACGCGCAGGAGAGATCGAGTATCAGAAGGCCCTTGTGGGGCTTGTAGTAGGATAAAAATCGTTTTAAATAACTCATGCACACATCTTAGCAGAACGGTAGAACAGAATCAATCGTCGTCTGCGTTCCATAGAGCAATCTAAGAGCGACCGCTGAACGTTACAAAATGCCGTTGAATTTTCTCGCCCGCGCGTGTACGCTTTGTTGTATGGAACATGTAGTTCATACGATTGCGCCGGTGTTTTCGCCGGAAAGCGAAATCCTGATTCTCGGTACAATGCCCTCGCCAAAGTCGCGCGAGGCCGCGTTTTATTATGCGCATCCGCAGAATCGCTTCTGGCCCGCGCTCGCGCTGGCGCTGGACGAGCCGCGCCCGTTTTCGCGCGAAGAGAAAATCCAATTGATTCTGTCGCATCGGCTCGCGCTCTGGGACGTGCTGGAGAGCTGCGACATCACAGGCGCCAGCGACGCGAGCATACAAAACCCCGTACCAAACGACATTCTCTCTCTGATTCAAAAAACGAACGTTCACCGCGTACTCTGCACGGGTTCAACGTCCGCAAAACTCTATACGCGCCTCGTGTTTCCGCAAACCGGAATCCCCTGCGAAACGCTGCCCTCGCCCAGCGCGGCCAACGCGAAGATGTCGCTGGAAGCGCTCGCAAGGGTGTATCGGGAAGCGCTTTGGGGATGATAGATTATAATTAGCATAGACTAGTACGAACAACGCGATGGATTGCTCACACATACATACGCCGCCACACGCTTGAAAGATGGAATATCCGGCTTGATTGGTCACGTAATACTGATTTCTTATTCCATAGCCTCCTCCTTACGAATGTGTGATGTTACCGTTGAAGGTCATGTTTATCAGCTCGAACAGCAAACTAATCCTATGGAACTCGTTTATTTATGAAGAGTTCCGGCTAGAAGTGAAATCGCTCATCAACGCTGTGATTAATCATTCCGCCAAATACTCACTTTGTATTTTCTGATTCAGCCCCGAAAAATCTGTTTTTTGAGCTCCGAACTTGTTAATACCTGACAGTCTTATTGTCTTTTGATTTGGAATAACTCTATCAAGTTTCTTTGCGTTCAATACATAAAACTCCCATTGATTCAGGTCAATTGGATTCGCTATATCTTGCTCCATACAATTAAAAACACAAAACACATAAACATCTGCTTGCCTTTTTCTAGTAGGCTCATAAGTATTGTCACTTTGATTCCATGCCTTTGTTGGTCGTATCCCAAATTGAATATCTGAATACTTCTTTTGGATCCACGTTTGAATATATGCTGATGATTTTACTTCGACCTTTATATTCTCTTTCGTAAGAACATCGTAACTGCCCCACTCGGTCCGCGTATCCTTATGAGCGTTCACCGCCATAGCAACAATGTATTCTGCAATTATCCCTCGTTCAGTATTCCCCATAATATCCGAATGAGCCCAAGCCCAGTAATCAAGTAAAGTGCTTGAGCCTCCATTTAAAAATGGTTCATCACCTGTTTTTCGAACAGAGTCCATTGCTTCTAGCATATTATAACCTCCAGAATTATAATCTGAGTTTCATGGTTTCCCTTTATTCCTGTTTGCCTTTGTTCAATATGTCATTCCCCGAAAAAACAAAATCGACGAGCCTTTTTCTTACAATGCTGCAAGAAAAGGAAACACATTTCTATCAATCGACATACCATACTTCGTCATCTGCTCGTTAAACGCCGCTTCGAATTGCTACGACTCCGTCGGCGGAATATACCCCTCCGCGCAGTTCACGAAATTCCACAGGACAAACGGAAAAAAGATGGTGGGAATCGCCACAATCGAAAGCGTCTTCTTACTCATGGAACCTTCGTTTTGCAACTGCTGTTGCGTAAATTTTAGATTCTTTCAAGGAATTTGCCAATGGATCGTTCTGTAAATGAACCGATTTTCTTTCATCTTCCGCCAATATATGCGGGAAGAACACTGCCCAAATACTCATGTTTGATCCTTTTATGCAAAAATTCCTGCATTTTTGGTTGTCTAATTATGAACAATTTGTTATGATAACAACATGGATAATCGGGTAGATCGCGTCCTGACCGCACTCAAGGGACTCGAAATCAAATGCAACGTACCGCTTTCTTCGCTGACGAGCTTCCGCATCGGCGGCCCCGCCGCCATGGTGCTGCGGCCGCACGGCGCGGAGGATATTCGGCGTTCCATTCAGTCCTGCAGTCAGTTTGGTGTGCCCTATTGCATCCTCGGCAACGGTACAAACGTGCTTGCGCCGGATAAGGGCTATCCCGGTCTGGTGATCCGCCTCGACACGCCGCTGACCACGCCGCTGTTTGTGGACACCACCGTCACCTGCCCCGCGGGCACGTCGCTTTCCGTCCTCGCGCGCGAGAGCGTCAACATGCACCTGATGGGGCTGGAGTCCCTCAGCGGCATTCCCGGCACCGTCGGCGGCGCGGTCGCGATGAACGCGGGCGCATACGGTTCGGAAATTCGGCACATCATCAAAAGCGTACGCATCCTAAAAAACGGACGCGTGTTGGACATAGAAACCAAAAAATCTGACTTTGGCGACCGCACCAGCGCATACTGCGCGCCAAACGTAATTGTCCTTTCGGCGACGTTCCAGCTGGATCACGACGACGGCGGCGCGAAAGAGCGCATGCTCGACACCACGCGCCAGCGCAAGGAGAAGCAGCCGCTCAGTCTGCCCAGCGCGGGCAGCGTATTCAAGCGTCCCAAGGGTCGCTTTGCGGGCGCGTTGATCGAGAACTGCGGTCTCAAGGGCGCCTCCATCGGCGGCGCGCAGATCAGCCCCCTGCATGCCGGGTTCATCGTGAACATCGGCAACGCAACCGAGCGGGACGTGCTGGAGCTCATCGCCCTGATTCAACAGCGCGTGTTCGCGGAGACGGGCGTTCAGCTCGAACGGGAAATTAAATTGATGAGCGAGCTGTAACAAGCGCGCCAGGCAAAGCCGTAGCAGGCACACAAATCGCAGTCAATGGTTGAACCGAGGAAACCGTTATGTATCTGTTAATCGTTACCGGTCTGTCCGGCGCCGGAAAATCGCTGGCTCTGCGTTGTCTGGAGGAGCAGGGGTTCTTCTGCGTGGACAATCTCCCCTCCTCCATGCTCAAGGAGTTTGTCGCGCTCTGCAACAGCGCAAATCCGCCGATCCAGCGCGCCGCCGTGACCGTCGACAGCCGCGAGAGCCTGCTTTCGCGCAGTTCCGATACCATTACGGAAGCGTTTGATACGCTCGACGCCCCGTACGAAATGCTGTTTCTGGACGCACGGGACGACGTGCTCCGCAAACGCTACAACGAGGTGCGCCGTCGCCATCCCCTCGGCGAAGCGGGCGACGCGGCAACGGGCGTCAAGCGCGAGCGTGTGTTTTTGCAGCCGCTACGCGACCGCGCGAACTATGTGCTCGACACGAGCGACATCAAGCCGAAAGACTTCGCGGATATGATGTCCAAGGTGTTGCCGGAGTATGAGAGCAAGGCGTTTTCGCTCGTGTTCTCCAGCTTTGGATACAAGCGCGGCGTACCCGTGGACGCGGATTTCGTGTTGGACATGCGCTTTATGCCAAATCCGTTCTATTATCCGGAATACCGCGTACTCTCCGGCTTGGACGCGCCCGTGCAGGAGTTTGTGTTTTCGCAGCCGTTCGTTCCGGCGTTTTTTGAAAGTGTTGAGCATATGCTCTCCGAGTTGATTCCGCTCTATCTGGCGCAGGACAAGCACATTTTACGCGTTTGCTTTGGCTGCACCGGTGGGCGGCACCGTTCCGTCGCCGCGGCGGAGGAGATGGCCAAGCGCTTTGTCGCGCGCGGCATGAACGTCCGCGTTTACCACCGGGACATCAGCTGCGAAGCGGCGGACATCAAGGAGCGCTTCGAGAAGCAACCCTGATATAATCCGAAATGAATTCTCTCTATCTAGAAACGCAAAACGGCGTTTCTTTTTTATGGGTTGAGTGTTTTTTCGGTTTTCGCTGACGCGGTTGGCAAAATCGATTATAATAAGTATTAACTCTAAAAGTTACAGGCGGGCAACACCGTTGCCTCCTGAATTTTCATTTGGGAGCAGCCATGTCGTTTTCGAGCAGCGCAAAGGAAGACCTCGTCAAAATCCGGCTCAAAACCCGCGAGCAGCGCTTGTCGCAGCTGGCGGGGCTTGTGCATACCTGCGGCGCGCTGACGATTGGCCGCAGTCGCGGCGCGGCGTTTACCAGCGAGACGCTCGCCGTCGGCAAGCACATCGTCTCCCTCGCTACGACGCTCTATGAGCTAGACCCGACCATTGAACTGAGCGAACGGGAACGTCGCCGCCCGCTGACGGTCGTTACCCTGACGGGCGACGAGGTTGAGCGCCTTCTTGGCGACGTCGGCTTGCTCTATCTGGAACAGGGCGATTATCGAATTGGCGAAACCGTACCCAAAGCGCTGCTGTCGGACGAGGAGGGCAAGCGCGCGTTTCTGCGCGGCGCGTTCCTCGGCAGCGGCTCGTGCTCCAACCCATACCGCGGGTATCATCTGGAGATCATCGCACGCTCCGGCGCGTTTGCCGAGCAGCTCTGCGAAACGATCCGCGCGTTTGAAGCGGAACCAAGGGTTATGCTACGGCGCGAAAAACCCGTCGTCTACCTTAAGGGGGACGACGTATCCTCGTTTCTCGCGATCATTGGCGCGAGCGGTTCCGCGCTCAAATTCGAAAGCGCCCGCGCGGAACGTGACTTTCGCAACTACCTGAATCGAACCACAAACTGCGAAACCGCAAACATCGAAAAAACGGTCAACGCCTCGGCGGAGCAGCGCGAGGCCATCGAAATCATTGAGGAGCGCATGGGGCTCAACCGCCTCCCCTCCCCGCTCTACGAAGCCGCGATGCTCCGGTTGAACCATCCGGACGCGACGCTGCAGGAGCTCGCCGACCTCGCCGAACTTGGCAAGAGCGGCATGAACCATCGGCTCGCGCGGCTGGTTCGCATCGCAAAGGAGATCCGCCATGGGTAATTTCACACATCTGCACGTGCATACGCAATATAGTCTACTCGACGGCGCGGCGCGCATTCCCGATTTGGTGAAGCGCGCAAAGTCGCTCGGGCAAACCGCGCTCGCCGTCACCGACCACGGGGTGATGTACGGCGTCGTCGACTTCTACAAAGCCTGCCAGAAGGAAGGCATCAAGCCGCTCATCGGCATGGAGACCTACGTTGCCCCGCGTTCCATGCGCGACCGCGAAGGCTCGCAGGATCGCGACTACGGCCACCTGATACTGCTCTGCAAGAACCAAACCGGTTACGAAAACCTCATGTACCTTTCGAGTGAGGCGTTTCTGAACGGGTTTTACTATCGTCCGCGCATCGATTACGACCTGCTCGAGCAGCACTGCGAAGGGCTGGTCTGCCTCTCCGCCTGCCTCGCGGGAGATATTCCGCAGGCACTGCTGCAAAATAACTACGACGGCGCGCTCGCCTATGCCAAGCGTCTGCAAAAGATGTTCGGCGAAGATTTCTACATTGAACTGCAGAACCACGGCATACCGGAGCAGCAGCAGGTGCTGCCGGGACTGCGCAAAATCGCCACCGAAATCGGCGCAAAGTGCGTCGCGACCAACGACCTTCACTATGTGTCTTCGGATGATGCGGAGGCGCAGGATGTGCTGCTCTGCATTCAGACGCAGCGCTTTGTCGACGAACCGGATCGCATGCGCATGGAGGGAAACCAGTTCTACCTCAAGAGCGAGGCGGAGATGCTCCTCGCCCTGCCGGACGACGCGGAAGCAATCGCCAACACGATGGAGGTCGCCGAAAAGTGCAACCTCCAGATTGAGTTCGGCGTTCGCCGGATGCCCGCGTTTGTCGCGCCCGACGATATGGACAACTCAGTTTATCTTGAGCAGCTCTGCCGCGAAGGTATGGCAAAGAAGCTGCCGGAGGCGGACGAGGAAACGCGCGCACGCCTAGACTATGAACTCGGCGTGATTCGGCAGATGGGTTTTGTGGACTACTTCCTCATCGTTTGGGACTTCATTCACTACGCAAAGACAAACGGCATTATGGTCGGTCCCGGCCGTGGCAGCGGCGCGGGCAGCCTCGCGGCCTACTGCCTCGACATTACGGACGTCGACCCGATCAAATACGGTCTGCTGTTTGAGCGTTTTCTGAATCCGGAGCGCATCAGCATGCCGGACTTTGACGTGGACTTCTGCTACGAACGCCGTCAGGAGGTTATCGACTACGTTGCCGCGAAATACGGCGCGGGTCACGTCAGCCAAATCATCACGTTTGGCACCATGGCGGCGCGCGCGGTCATCCGCGACGTCGGGCGCGTGCTCCGCGTGCCGTATGCGGACGTGGATAAGCTCAGCAAGATGGTTCCGTTTGAACTCAACATGACGCTCGAACGCGCCTTGCAGATTTCGCCCGACCTGAAGAAGCAATACGAGAGCGACGAAACGACAAAAAAGATCATCGACCTTTGCCTGCGTCTCGAGGGTCTGCCGCGGCATAGCTCCACGCACGCCGCGGGCGTCGTGATCTCCAGCGTACCGATCACCGAGGTCGTGCCGCTGCAGGTGAACGACTCCGTGGTCACGACGCAGTTCCCGATGACCACGCTCGAAGAGCTGGGTCTGCTCAAGATGGACTTTCTGGGGCTCAGGACGCTGACGGTCATTCGCGACACGCTCAGCTTTATCACGGACAGCGGCAAGCCCGCGCCCGATCTTGACCGGCTTCCGTTTACCGATCCCGCGGTCTACAAAATGATTGCACTCGGCGACACGGACGGGGTGTTCCAGTTGGAATCCGGCGGCATGCGGCAGTTTCTCCAGCAGCTCAAGCCGGACTGCTTTGAGGATCTCATCGCAGGCATTTCGCTCTATCGCCCCGGCCCCATGGAGCAGATTCCGCGCTACGTCAAGGGCAAGCACGATCCTTCGAGCGTTGCCTACGCGCACCCCTTGCTCGAACCGATTCTCTGCACCACCTATGGGTGCATGGTCTATCAGGAGCAGGTCATGGAGATCGTCCGCACGCTTGCGGGGTATTCCTATGGGCGGAGCGATCTCGTTCGCCGCGCCATGTCCAAGAAAAAGCACGAGGTCATGGCCAAGGAGCGCGAGTATTTCGTCCACGGGACGGAAGGCGTCGTCGGCGCGGTTGCAAACGGCGTGCCGGAGGCGGTTGCGAATAAGATCTTCGACGAAATGATGGACTTCGCTTCCTACGCGTTCAACAAGTCCCACGCGGCGGCCTACGCGGTGCTCGCCTACCGGACGGCCTATCTCAAGTACTATTATCCGGTTGAGTTTTTAACCGCGTTGATCAACAGCTTTTTAGGTTCGGTAGAAACTGTCGCCAAGTACGTCTACAGCGCGCGAAACCACGGCATCAAGGTGCTCCCGCCGGACGTGAACTTCTCCCGTGCGCGCTTCTCGCCGGAGCAGGGCGCGATTCGATTCGGGCTCTCGGCGGTGCGAAACGTCGGCTCCGCCGTGATGGAGGCGATGGTACAGGAGCGCACGGAGCGCGGGCGTTTCTCGAGCATCTTCGATTTTTGCGACCGTGTGGACGGGCTGAACAAGCGTATGCTTGAGGCGCTCATCAGCGCGGGCTGCTTCGATTCCACGGGCGCGCGGCGCGCGCAGCTGCTCGCCGTCTACGAGCGCGCGCTGGACGCCTCCACCGCCGCACGGAAAGCGCGCGGAACGGGGCAGATGTCGCTGTTCGATCTCGACGGCGGAAGCGAACTGCAAACCGAGCAGATTCCGCTGCCGAACATTGCAGATCTGTCGCACCAGATCGTGCTCGCCAAGGAGCGCGAATCCACGGGGCTGTATCTTTCCGGCCACCCGCTGGACAACTATCAGGAGCAGATGAAAAAACTGCCCTATACGATTGATGATCTCGCGGAAGCGGACGGCACCAGCGCGGTCAAGGACAACGACATGGTCACCGTTGCGGGGCTCTTGACCCAGTGCAAGCAAAAACCCACTCGCTCGGGAACGGGGCTGATGGGCTACGCCGTGCTGGAGGGCATCACCGGCAGTGTGGAAGCCGTGCTCTTTCCGCGGACGCTCCAGCAGGTCGGTTCGCTGTTTGTGGACGACGCGGCGGTGCTCGCGCGCGGCAAGCTCAACATTCGCGACGACCGCGCAAATTCGCTTCTTATTGAGGAGCTTCTGCCGCTCGGCGAAGCGGGCAAAAGCATCTATATTCAGTTTCCGATGCTGACCGATCAGACGACTTCACTTGCCTGCGCCTTCTTGAAAAAGTATCCGGGCAAAACGCCGGTCATACTCTGCGACGCGGCAAAACGCACGGGCAAGGGCGTTCCGAAGGAGTACTATGTCGACCTTTCGGACGCGTTTCTTGCTGCCGCCGAGGATCGCTTTGGAAAAGAGTCGATCAAGGTTAAATAGCGTTACCAAGAATTCTAAAATACGAAATTTACCGGGCGCAGTCCGCGCCGATTAGAAATCTAACATCCAACAGGAATCAAATTTTACCGGGCGCAGTTTGCGCCGAAAGGAATTTTTACATGGCACAGAAATTACGCCCTCCCGTCCAGAAAAACGACGAGCTCGTCGTCACCATTGACGCGCTGACCAACGAAGGTCAGGGCGTTGCCCGCGTGGAAGGCTACGCGATCTTCATCGTCGGCGCGCTCGTCGGCGAGGAGGTCAAAGCGCACATCATCAAGGTGATGCCAACCTACGCGATTGCCAAGGCGATTTCGATTCTAAAGCCCTCGCCGGATCGCGTCCGCCCCGCCTGCCCCGTCTTTTCGCAATGCGGCGGCTGCTCGCTCTGGCACCTTTCCTACCCCGCACAGCTGCGCCAGAAACAGCAGTGGGTTGAGGACGCGCTCACCCGCCTCGGCGGATTCTCCGGTGTGCCCATGCAGCCCATCGTCGGCATGGATGACCCGACCCGCTATCGCAACAAGGGCAGCTTTCCGTTCGGCGTGGTGGGCAACGGCGCTGTGTTCGGGTTTTACGCCGAGCGCAGCCACCGACTTGTTCCGTTTTCGGATTGTTTGATTCAGGACGATCAGATTGTGGACGCCGCGCGCCGCGTCGCCGCCTGGGCGAACGCCTGCGGGGTTCCCGTTTACGACGAAACCACCGGCGAAGGCCAGCTCCGGCACGTTGTCGCGCGGACGACTGCAAACGGCGAGCGGATGGTCGTTGTCGTCACGAAAGGCCAGCTCAAGAAGAAGAACGACCTGCTCTCTTTCCTCGAAGATGTCGACAGCGTTTGGCACAACGAGAACGCAAAGGACACCAACGTCATCTTTGGCGACAAGTTCACCCTGCTCTCCGGCAAGCAGGCGCTGTCCGAAACGATTGGTGAAAAGCGCTTCTCCGTCAGTCCGCAGTCGTTCTTGCAGGTCAACCGCGTGCAGACGCAGGCGCTCTACGAAACCGCGCGGGAGTTTCTCGCGGCCAAGCCGGAGGAAACCGTCGTGGACGCATACTGCGGCGTCGGCACCATTTCGCTGTTCATCGCGGGGGATTGCAAGCGCGTCATTGGCGTGGAGCAGGTTGCCCCGGCCATTGAGGACGCGAAGGCAAACGCGCAGGCAAACGGCGTGACCAATGCGGAGTTCGTCTGCGGTAATGTCGAAGACGTACTCCCCCGTCTGATTTCCGAAGACACGAAGATTGACGCAATCGTGCTCGACCCGCCGCGTAAGGGCTGCGAAGAAGCCGCTCTGGCGGCAATCGTCAAGAGCAGCGCAAACCGCGTGGTCTACGTTTCCTGCAACCCCGCCACCCTCGCACGAGACTGCAAGTATCTTGCCGAGCATGGCTTCACCCTATCCGCCGTCCGCCCCGTGGACATGTTCCCGCAGACGTGTCACGTTGAGACGGTGGTATTGATGTCAAGGGCGTAAGTTATTCTCCGAAAAAATCGCATAATTAAGCCTTTTTTGATGATTCAAAGAACGTTCTAACTGTTTGAAAAATATGCTAACTCGCCCCGTGGGAACATACCCATGGGGCGGATTTGCAATCGTACAGGACAGATTAGATGTTTGATGTTTGGTACAGAACAGGTTGGATGTTTTTTGATCTTTCCGAGGTTGACAGAGCAGATTAGATATAAGAATTTTGGTTGTCCGATTATTACATTTATGAGGTCATTTTCGTTTCATTTAGAGAGGTTGTTTATGAGTAATCACAAATAGTAAATCTTCCGATTTTCGTGTTTCTATGTTTAGCTAGTTGACGCATTGCAACCTTGTCTTTTCTGTACAGCTTTGTGTAGCCAGTCAACAGTTCCTGCAGACAAGCACGCTCATTTCAATCACTCGCTTGCTTCATTTAAACGCAATCTCCCCCTGTTCTTGTGCAACAATTATACAATTTGGATAGCATGCTAACTCGCCCCGATGAACCTCTCCCATGGGGTGGAATTTTAAGCATACAGGGCAGACTAGACTTTTTTGGATAGGTACTAAATAGATTGCATCGGCAGCATCTGGAGAAAATTGAGTGGATGTCTGCTTGTACTTGTTAAAACAAATTATTAATCATGATTGTTTTTCTACTCGAATTGCAGTAATATCAATAATAAATTTACAAGTTAATAACTGTAATTATCATAGGAGTAAACCGGAATGAATTGAAAACTTGAGAGGTTTATTATGGATAAAGGCGCGCATTTTTTTAATTGTGATTTTCAAGTACATACTCCTCGTGATTTGAATTGGTCCGGGGAAAAGTACGGCGTAACGTCAGACGAAATTTCATCATTAACCGAAGAACAAAAAAGCGAGATTAAACTATCTAGATTCAAATTTGCAAAAGAATATCTTGAAAAAGCCAAAGCAAGTGGTTTAAATGCAATTGCAATCACAGATCACCATGATGTTGTGTTTGCTAAAATAATTCGAGAAGTCGCAAACGATTATAACCGTGAATTCATCGAAACTTCGCAGTATGATAAATGCATTACTGTGTTCCCTGGGATAGAATTAACCTTGTCTTCTCCGGCATGTCAGTGTTTAATTGTATTCGATTCGGATTTTCCGGATTGTGATTTAGATTCGGTAGTGAATTTTTTGGGGCTTAATCCGAATAACGAATACGAGAAAAGCCATGCGCAAATTACTCGTATATCTGCAAGAATAGTTAATGATATTGATGCGCTACATAAAAAACTTGATGAATTAGGATACTGCAGAGGCAAATATATAGTTTTCCCGAATGTAAATAAAAATGGATCATTCACGATTCTTAGACAGGGCTTCACTGAGCACTATTGCAAGATGCCTTGTGTAGGTGGTTACGTCGATAAAGAAATATCATCCGACGCTGGTTATATAAACAAAATAAATGGCGGTGATATTAATTACGGGAGAAAGGCGATTGGAGTTATTTCTACGTCCGATAACAGGAACCAAGATGGAGATTTATTCGGGCAATTTAGTACTTGGATTAAGTGGAAAGAACCTACCGCTGAAGCGCTAAGACAAGCATGTTTAGCTCGCGAGTCACGACTTAGCCAAACTATACCCCAGCTTCCTCTTGTCTACATTTCGCGACTAGAGGTAACAAACAGTAGGTTCTTAAGCCCTTTCGTAATTGAATTTAACAATCAATACAATGCGCTAATAGGCGGACGCGGAACTGGGAAGTCTACTATACTTGAATATTTAAGGTGGGGTTTATGTGATCAAACTAATTTACCAGACATCGATGCTAGTTCAGACCTTGAGAAAAAACGCCAATCCCTAATTGAAAAAACATTGATTCCCTATGGCGGCGAAGTTCGTATCACTTTCATCGCAAATGGAACGACTCATATTATTAAGCGTAACTCAGTTACAAAGGAAATACATCTAAAAATTGGCTCAGGAGAATTTGAGCAAGTAAAAGAAGATCAAATAAGGAATATCCTGCCTGTTCAAGGCTATAGTCAAAAACAGTTAAGTAGCGTTGGTGTGCGCACTGAAGAACTAAAGCGGTTTATTCAACAACCCATAATTGATCAACTTGAGAGTCTCTCATTTCAATTGCTTGACAATGCAAAAAAAGCAAGGAGTATTTATAGCAATTATCTAAGAAAATGTATAATGCAAAAGGAAAAAGACCAGCTTGATCTGCAGATAAAATCTTTAAGAGACCAGGTTAAGCATCTCCGTGCTTCTCTAAGCGGAATATCGGCACAAGATCAAGTAATCATAGATAGCAAGCAGTCCTTTGACAACGAACAAAATTTAATTAATCAAGCAAAATCCGAATTCGCTATTGTTTCAGATCGTGCAAATGAGTTGGTTAAGTCGATAAGCAAGTACCCAGAACCATTTGAATATCGAGAACCTTTGATTTCATCCTCGCTACTAAAATCGATTGATGATGAAAGAATAAAAGCATTTGGGGGAATTAAAGATTTAGCGTTGCAGCTTCAATCTTTGTGTATTGAGCAAAACCAACCTCAGTTATCTGTCCTTTTTGACGAATGGGAAGAAGCGAATCGAGAATTTCAAACAAGATATGATATTGCTAAGAGTAAGGCTTCTTCTAGCCAAGTCCAACTTGCTGAAATTCAAAAAATTGAAAATAGACTTCAAGAACTATCTGCGGATTATACTACAAGATCAGCAATTTTAATTGATATAGGAAATCCTGAAGAGGAGTTTTTTAGGTTAAGAGAAGCTTGGTTCAAGTTACATCAAAGAAAGCTAGAGTTATTAGTCGAACAATCTGCAATCCTTTCTCAGCTTTCAGACGGTTATATTAATGCAAAGTACACAAGCAATCTCGATTTTTCTATCATTAAAGAGCAACTAATGTTTGCAATTCAAGGCACCAGAATCCGTGATGAAAAAATCCAATCTCTGATTGATTATGTAAAATCAACTGACAATCCTCTTAACACTTGGAATACAGTCTTAAACGAGTTTAAAGAACTCGCCGAACTTGAGGTCACAAATGACTCGGTAATTAGCATAACTTCAACACCAATTCTGACACATTGTTCTTTCAATCAGAATAGTATTGAAAAAATCGCATCAGTATTGACTCCTGAAAAATGGCTGGACATTTCATTAATTGTAATCGAGTTTATTCCCGATTTTCAATACTCAACGAATAATCAAATGGGCGATACAATTCCGTTCTCCGATGCTTCTGCTGGGCAACAAGCAACAGCGTTATTATCAGTCCTGCTAAACCAGCCCGGGAATCCTTTGGTTATTGATCAACCAGAAGATGACATAGACAATAGAGCGATTAGAGATATTATTAGTAATATTTGGAAAGCCAAAGGCATACGACAATTAATATTTACTAGTCATAATGCAAACATTGTTGTAAATGGGGATGCAGAGCTTGTTATCTGTTGTGATTATCTCGAATCAGGAAATCAAACACGGGGGCACATAAAAGCTGAAGGCGCAATTGACTCAAAGATTATCAGAGATGAAATAACATCAGTAATGGAGGGTGGCGAAAAAGCGTTTAAATTAAGAAAAGAAAAGTATGGGTTCTAGTTTGGTTGCAGTATTAGTTTTTCAGATTGCTCCGAGAATTTTTATAATCTAAAAGTTTCAAATAATTTCGATCAGCGCCATTAGGGACAAGTTCATCCTTGCCCCTTCTTTCTGACACTTATAGCTCCACTGTCAACTCCGACCTAAACTCCACGGCGAATTCATCCTCGTAGACCGTAACCTTCTCAATCAGCCTCCGAACCAGTTGCTCACTGAATTCTGTGATTTCCGCAGGCCGCTCCCTAAGAAAAGCGCTCATTTCAGCCATCCGATTGCGAAGTTCATCTTGTCCTGCACTTTCCAATTGCAGTCTCTGTTTTTCCTCACGTAAGCGAAAAACCTCTTCACCGAGTTCATCGCAGTTTTCCTTGGAGCTTGCCTGTTTCACGATCTTTGCCTGGATGTCTTTGAGCCGTCTATCGATTTCAGAAATCTCCTTTTCGTTCCCCTTGCTCAAAGCGGTAGTAATGTTGTTTTCAAGCACGTTGAGGTATGAATCTTTCCCGCTCAATGTCTTGTTTATCGCCGTAATGATCAGCTGCTCGATCGCTGTTTCCGATACAGTGCGCGCGTCGCAGAATACGCCGGTATTCTCAAGTCGGCTAACGCAACGCCACACGATCGATTTCTTACCGTTGTTGTTCCAGTGTACTCTGCGGAAAATCTCGCCGCATTTGCCGCAGACGATCATTTGCGAGAAGCAATGGTTGCTACTGTAGCTTCGCTTTTTTCCGTTTTGGCTTGTATGGACGCATCTGCGCCGGATGAGCTCCTCCTGCACCTGCATGTAGATATCGCGGGGAATGATCGCTTCGTGGCTGTTCTCAACGTAGTATTGAGGAACGAGGCCGTTATTCTTGACGCGCTTTTTCGTGAGGAAGTCAATGGTGTAGGTTTTCTGCAATAATGCGTCGCCGATGTACTTTTCATTCCGAAGAATCTGGTCGATGTTGCTCGTATGCCAGCGTCCCCTGCCCGCTCCATTCAGAATGCCGTCAGCTTCCAAGCCGCGAGTAATTTTGAGCATGCTTGCACCCTCAAGGTATTCTCTGTAAATTCGCTTGACGATCTCCGCTTCCTCAGGAACAATGACAAGGCGCTTGTTTTCGTCCTTCGTATACCCTAGAAACCATTTGCAGTTGATCTGAATCTGCCCCTGCTGATATCGGTACTGCAAGCCGAGTCTAACGTTCTGGCTAAGCGATTGGCTCTCTTGCTGTGCCAGAGAAGCCATGATCGTCAGCAAGACCTCACCTTTGGCATCCATTGAGTTGATGTTCTCTTTCTCAAAGTAGATGGGAATGCTCTTCTCCTTGAGCTGGCGCACATACTTTAAGCAATCAAGCGTGTTTCGTGCAAACCGGCTGATCGACTTGGTAATAATCATGTCGATGCTGCCAGCCATGCATTCGTCAACCATACGCTTAAACTCATCACGCTTTTTTGTGTTAGTGCCGGTGATCCCATCGTCAGCAAAAATCCCCGCAAGCTCCCACTCGGGGTTCCCCTCAATATAAGCCGTATAATGCTGAACCTGCGCCTCATAGCTGGTAGCCTGCTCATCGCTGTCCGTCGAGACACGGCAGTATGCTGCAACCCGCAACTTCGGTTTTTCGTTGTTGACGTTCTTACGCCTAGTCTGGGTTCGCGCTGGAATTACGGTAATGTTCATGTTTTCATCCATTCTCTTTTACCCCAATCTTAATTAAATGATAGGTCTGCTCCGCCTGTTGAAATGGGTCAACGCTATGCTGCGGTGATTCCTTGATGTAGAACTGCGTCGGTATAACCCTAGGGATCTCTTCATTGGGTTCATAAACCCGACCTAGCTTTATCGCACGTCGAGATCGTTCATCCTGAACACTTGAAAAAGTATTCTGGTCAATGAGCGCTGGGTAGTAATCATCTCCAAGATAGTGACCATTTCGAAGCATATTCACAATGCTTCCATGGCTTACAGCAATCCTTGCCTTCAGTGCAGCTTCAGATAGTGAAGCTCCTTGCAGATATTCTCGAAATACCGTTTTTACTTGCTCGGCTACCATCTCATCGATTACAGTCTTTCCATCAACGACCTTGTATCCAAATAAAACGCTCAAATGGAATCCAACCTTTCCCTCAACGTTAACCCACAATTCAATTGGAATCCGACCTCAACGCGAGAGAGCACAACGACGCGGTTTACATACCGGTTGAAAATCTCGCCGTCGAACGCTTTCTGCATTGCTGCCTTCATCGCGTATCGAAGAAGCAGAGTTGCCTCGGTAGCATTGTTACTGCCATTGTCGATCTGGTTCAACAGTAATTCTTTTTGAGCTTGTAAACGCTCCGCTTCATGCAACAACTCATTGTTGCTCTGATTAAATACGTCAGGCTCAAGGTACTTTTTTGCTAATAGGCTAACAAGTGCCTTCTGCTGCTCCATGTTATCTTTTAGTTTTGCATCCAGCTCTTTGAGCACAGCATGGAAATCGCGACTTTTTACCCCGCGCAAACCTTCAACAAGCGGTTTCAAAATTTCGTTATGGCCAAAGATGAGCTTATTCATCATCGTGCAAAAGGCATACTCAAGATCAGCCTGACGAATGAATTTCATTGTGCACTGATCAGCAGACTGAATGTGCGTTTTGCAGCTCCAAGCGATGTACTTTTGGCCGTTCGAATGTACCCTTCGTTTGAATGTGGACCCGCATTCTGCACAAATGATTTTCCCGGAGAGAGGATATCGGCAAAGGTATTTTTCGGTATTCTGCTCAATACCGAGCACCTCGCCCCTGTGTGCAATGACTCTCTGAGCTATTTCATAATCTTCACGACTCACAATCGCGTCATGGTGATTTCTAATCCAATATTTATGCCTCTCGCCTGTATTTGCATGCCGCAAAAATGCTTCGTCGGTATAGGTTTTTTGAAGGATGATGTCGCCTGTATATGCTTCATTCCTTGCAATCCACCTAATCGTAGATGCAGTCCAAGGACGGTTTCTCTTGGTCAACAATCCTCGACGGTTCAATTCGTCAGCAATATGCTGGCAACCTTTGCCTGCTAAAACCGCCGTGAAAATAGAACGAACCACTTCTGCCTGCATTGCATTGACAACTAACTTTCCGTCCGAATTATCATATCCATACGGAGGCGTTGCAATTTTGTAACTACCGTTTTGAAACCTACGCTGAACAGACCATTTCCCGTTTTCGGAGATCGATGCAGACTCTGCTTCGGCCACTCCACTTAGGATTGACAGCATGAGTTCGCTTTCCATTGAACCAGTGTTAATGTCCTCTTCCTCGAAATAGACAAAAACGTTAATGCTCAGTAATCTCCTTACCATTCCCAAACAATCAGCGGTGTTCCTTGCGAATCGACTAATCGATTTTGTTAATACGAGGTCGATTTCTTGATTTTCACAATCAAAGATTAGTCGGCGAAGCTCCGGTCGTTTCTCTTTCTTTGTTCCGGTAATGCCTTCATCGAAGTACAAACCCTTAAATACCCATTGAGGGTTGGCTTCTATCAAGGTTTCATAATGATCCTTTTGCGCATCCAGACTTTCCATCTGTTTATCGCTATCGGTAGACACGCGACAGTAGGCTGCCACACACAGCTTCGTGTCACTTGATCGCGTCACCGTATTTGCCGGGATCATCGTTACTTTCTTCATTTGGAACCTCCCCTGTTAGCGAGTCATGTTACCTCTGATTCAAATGATTATCAACGCAATGAAGGCATAATCTGCGCATAAGCAGGACAAAAAGATTCTCTGTTGCGTATGGTAATATCGTCGAACTCAGAAAGTGATATTAGCCCATTCTTCAGCAACTCATCCAGTATCCGTTGCGCTCTGATGTAATCAAACTCGTGCTGCAGTTGCTCGTTTGACAATTGGCTTGCAATCGTCTGTGATAGTTCTGATTCCGTAGCATTGCTCTTCACTTCCCCTGTCCTCCTATCGCTAAATCCATCGTTTTCACCCTCATTGCTGTGATTACGGCATATAAAAATGCCCGCGAGGCCAATCCCCCGCGGGCATAGTGTTATGGTTCTTTTACTTCATCGTCGCGATCAAATGCTCCGCCGTACCAGTAATCAGCGCGGAGATGTCAACCTGCGCAGAGGTCAAAACGTCCATCGCCGAAGCGGAAAGCTTCGCAGTGGTTTTCTCATAGAGCAGTTGACCGAGTTGGGAGACTTCTTCCTTCGTCAGCTTGCCGTCCGTATGCGCCGCCTTCATGCCGTCAACGACCGTCTGTTTTAACTCGCCAACCGTCATCTGCGCGAGCTTGATTAACTCTTGCTGCGCATGGTTCACGGTATTTAGCTGCGTCGCTTTGCCAAGCTTGGACGTCAGCCACGCGCCAAACACGCCGATCAGCGCAATAAAAAATGCCGCGGCAATGTTCGCGGCATTTTCGATCAGGATGTCGACGACGGTAGCATCTACGGTTCCACCAGAGTCTGCCAGTGCAAAGGCGGGCAATGCTAGCATCAGGAAAGCGATCAGGACCAGAATCAGTTTCTTTTTCATTTTAGTTCCTCCTAGATTGATGTAGCCTGCTCCGAAGCAAGCTCATGGACAAAATCTTCATATTCCTCTTGCGCGGTTTCAGCTTTATCGCGCGCGGTCTTCATCTCGCCGTTCGTTTCGCCACGCTCAACGGCGATACAGGTCGCCAACGAAAGCGACAGGCACGCATCCTGCATTTTCATTGCGAGCTTTGATTCCTTTGCGCGAATAGCGGCTCGCTTTTCCGTTTGCTTTCGCTCGCGCGTTGTCCGAACCTCGATCCCGACGACGAGTAAGGCAAACACGCCCGAGATAATCTCTCCAATGTAATTCAACTTCGTTCCCCCACTTTTATTGATTCAAGAGCCTACAGCGACCGCATTTGTGCCAGTAGCCGCTGCCACCTTGATTGATTCCCTCCACAACGACACCAACGTCGCGGCCTTTCGCGTGGATCACCATGCCGCGTCCCAGATGAAGCCCTACATGCGTTTCATCTTCGGCATTCGTGGTGCTGTTTCGGAACAGGAAATCGCCCGCGATCAGCTCGTTGCGCGCAACCACATCACACAGCGCCCAAAGCCCATCGCAATTCTTACGATCGTCCCAAATCCCCGTCTCGCGCATGAGCCAGGAGAGAAAGCCGGAACAGTCATGTGCCATGAGATCGGCATATCCTGCCTTGTATTGGCTGTCACGAAACGTAATTGCACGAGCGAACTCCTCATCCATCGCCTTGATCTTCGCGTCGGAGAGGTCGGTCAGGGCGGATGCTCCCCAGACATAAAGGTCGCCGATACGAGTCAGTGCCAACACACAGACCGCTTTCGCCTTAGCCGAAACCGTGCCCTTTGCGACCGGTACTGCTACCGTTGCCGTGTCGCCAAACAGCGCCGCCCACGTTTCTTTCCCTATGATCCCGTCGACGGTCAGCGCGGCTTGCGCCTGAAACCGCTTCACGGCCTCCAGCGTGTCCGCACCAAATGTCTTCTTGCTGACCGTTGTAATATGGTCGCCATAGATACCAAGCTCCAAGAGCTTCTGCTTACAAAAAAGCACGTCTTCTCCGGACGTGCCTTTTTTCAAATTGCGCTTAAAATCCATAATTTCCTCCGTTTCGAATCAGATAAAGTTTCATGATTTCTTCATGGTATTTCTGAGAGAAATCTGCTATGATGCAGGTACATCAAAGCTTGCATGGTATACACAACCTACCTACCCGGTATGTCCCAATCCCTAACAAGATTTACCATGCAAATTAGAAAGGCACTCTTCCCCCCGGCTGAGTGCCTTTCGCCTTTTTGGGACGCTTCGAAAGGAGCACCCTATTTATTTTTCATATTGCGAGAGAATTCCATTTTCCCTCCTGTTGACGGTTTAGTATTTTCAAATCCGTCATGGTTTTCGGTTGCTCTGTTCATAAATGTCTGTTACGCTATAAACATAGGATTTGCATGGTCTTACAGCGTTGAACTTTTTCTTCCTCCCTTTCATTCACCACTTTGACCATGCAATAACAGGGCGCTTCGAAAGGAGCGCCCTAACTATTTATCTTGCGCCTTATGCCGTTCTCTTCCAGAAATAGCAGGTGATATAGGGTTGCAGGTTGTTGTGCGCCCCGCCGCTGCCGTTACTACCAACTGAGCCGGACACAGAGCCAGTATGGTCATGAGACCCGCCGGAACCGGTCGACTGTCCGCTCGTTGATCCACCGTTCGTCATATAGTAATAAGTAGAAGCCGATCCGCTTCCAACCTTATACGATCCTGACGACGCTTGGTGGGTATGTGCCCCGTTGGCGTTGACCGTCAAGGATCCGCTGAACGAGTGATTGTGCGATGGCAATTCTGCTGTCGCAAGCGTGTGCGTGTTCGCGCCGCCCGTCTTCTCCACGGTGTTAAAGTTGGTGTCCGAGGTATTCACACCCACCGGTACGCGGCCCGTTCCCCAGCGTACCCAAGTGCCGCCGAGGAACGCGCTTTCATCCGCGGTTGATACCGTCATGCGAATGCTGCCGACCGGAAAGATCAGGTTCGCCAGCCAGAAAACGCTGGAAAAGACTACACTTTTGTCAAATTGCACATTCTCACGGAATCGTGCCGGCCAGCCGACATCGAAGCTGTCCTCTTCGGCGACCTTGCCGACCGCAAGCCCCATTCCGGTACTGCGGACGGAAAGAATCACCGCCGCCGTGCTCAGATCGGTGTACCCATACGCCTCACCGAAATAGTCGCCGAGCGTCACTCGGATATCATAGGTGTACTGGTTCGACAGGCTGCCGCCGATGCGATAATTGCCGTTGACAGCATACGTGGAAAGCGTGAACGTCGTATCCGTGTAGTACGTTTCGCTTTTACGCTTATACCCAATTTTGAGTACGCGCGTATTCTTATTGCTCACAGAGGAGATCGCGCCGGTAACCGCAACCATGGCGTATGTTCCCGTGTTGCTGGCGTTGCCTGCAGCGTCGCACCGAAAGACCGCCACAGACTGCACGGACGGCGCATCATATGCCACGACTTCGAATGTGTTGGTCATTATCGTG
>JAYFPQ010000100.1:0-39099 GCA_034927595.1 Christensenella sp. | reverse complement strand
ATTGGGCCAACCGATTCGCTCATGCCGTATTCGGTGACCATCTTGTGCGCAATCTCGCTGGCGCGCTGCAAGTCGTTGTACGCGCCGGTCGAAACATCCTCAAACTTGAGTTGTTCCGCAACGCGCCCGCCCATCGCCATTGCGATGCGATCCAGCAGCTTGTTCTTTGTGATGAACATCTTGTCTTCCTTGGGCAGGGACATCGTATAGCCCGCCGCCATGCCGCGCGGAACAATCGAGACCTCGTGCACAGGGTCGCAGCCTTCGAGTGTGAGCGCGACAATCGCGTGCCCTGCTTCGTGATAGGCGGTGATGCGCTTGTCGATCTCGGTGATCACACGGCTGCGCTTTTCGGGGCCCATCTGCACGCGAGTAATCGCTTCTTCAAGCTCCGCCATGCCGATTGCCTTCTTGCCTGCGCGAGCGGTGAGAATCGCCGCCTCGTTGAGCACGTTTTCCAGATCAGCGCCGGTAAAGCCGGGCGTGCGCTTTGCCAGAATGGAAAGCTGCACCTCTTTGGCCAGCGGCTTATTGCGCGCGTGTACTTTCAGAATTTCTTCGCGGCCCTTCACGTCCGGATAGTTCACCGTGATCTGACGGTCAAAGCGACCGGGACGTAACAACGCCGGATCTAGAATGTCCGGGCGGTTCGTCGAGGCAATCACGATGATGCCCTCGTTCGGGGCAAAACCGTCCATTTCGACGAGAAGCTGGTTGAGCGTCTGCTCGCGCTCGTCGTGTCTGCCGCCCATGCCCGCGCCGCGATGACGGCCCACCGCGTCGATTTCGTCGATGAACACGACGGACGGGGTCGCCCGCTTGGCGGTCTGGAAGAGGTCGCGCACGCGCGACGCGCCGACGCCAACAAACATCTCTACGAAATCCGAACCGGAAATCGAGAAGAACGGCACCTTTGCCTCACCCGCAACGGCCTTTGCCAGCAGGGTTTTGCCCGTGCCTGGAGGGCCTACGAGCAGAACGCCCTTCGGAATCCGCGCGCCAATCGTGTTGAACCGCGCGGGATTGCGCATAAAGTCAACGATTTCCTTGAGTTCTTCCTTCTCTTCATCCGCACCGGCAACGTCCGCAAACGTCACGTTCATCTTGTCCCCAACGGACATGCGCGCGCGGGACTTGCCGAAGTTCTGCATCTGCTTTCCGCCGCTCTGCGCGCGGATCATGAAATAGTAGAACACGCCAAACGCGCCAAAGATCAGAATGTATGGCAGAATGAGCGACCAAATCGATTCCTCGACAATCTTGGACTCATAAGCAAAGCCGTAGTCCGCGCTCGAAACCTCGTCCACACTCGTGAACTTGTCCGGATGCGCGGTGTAGACAATCGCCGCCATGTCCGCGCGGAAGGTGCTCTCGGAAGGGATGACGACGTAGAACTCCGCCCGCTTGGGCAGGTCCTTCGCTTCATACTCGCTGCCGCCATAGAGGCCGTAGACCTCGCGTTGCGTCACCTGGATGGCCAGAATCGTCTTTCCGTCCGTGCTGCCGCTCTCCGTGTTGCGAACGAGCTGTAAAAACTCCGTATTGTAATCCAGTTCGTCCATCTTCTTGTCCGTGGGGTTCAGCCCGGAGACCATGTAGATGATGGCCGCAAACAGGACGACCCAGATGACGGCGGTCATAATTTTCCGATTCAAATAACTTTCCTCCATCTGCGGCGGGAACCGCTTGTTCCCTTCGCCGCGCATTGCTCAAACGAGCGTTGATAATTACTGTTTCATTTTTTTCGCGGTATCGTCCGCGTTATTCTCCGCTGTAAACGGAGGGTTTCAGCACGCCGACATACGGCAGATTGCGGTAGAAGCCGAGATAGTCCAGCCCGTAGCCCACCACAAACTCGTTGGGAATAATAAAGCCATAATAGTCCGGCTTAATGTCGCATTCCCGGCGCGAGGGCTTGTCGAGCAGGCAGCAGATCTTGAGCGAAGCGGGGCTCCGGCTCGAGAGCAGCTTGGTCAGGTGCGAAAGCGTCAGCCCGCTGTCCATAATATCCTCGGCGATGATCACGTGCTTATCGGTAATCGACGTATCGATGTCCTTCGTAATGCGGACGATTCCGGAGGTCTTCTGCTCGTTGCCGTAGCTCGAAAGGCCCATGAACTCCATCTGCATGTGCATGTTCATAGCGCGTGCCAAATCGGCAAAAAACACGACCGCCCCCTTCAGGATGCAAATCAGAATGACCTCTCCGTCGCAGTTCGCATAATCCTTCGACAGCTGTTCGCCAAGTTCCTTGATGCGCTGCTGAATCTGCTCCTCGGAGAGAAGCACCTTTGCGATGTCCCCCTGCATAATCTGACCCTTCACCCCTGCTTACCCCCTGTATATTGAATATGTAGTATCTCGCGCGTATCGGGCCGGACTTTCGCTCGTTCCGAAATTCCAAGCCCCGCCGCGTAAAGCACCTGTTCTCCCGCGCAGAGCAGCGGTCGATCCCGCTCCTCTTTGGGAATCTTTTTGTCAATCAATACATCGCTCAGCAGCCGTTCCCCCGGCGCACCGAGTGGATAAAACCGATCCCCGGCCGTTCGCGAGCGAACCACGAGTTCTTTTGACAGCTCGTCCAGCGCCAGAAATGCTTCGTTTCCGCTTGCCGGTTTTCGCCAGCTCGTCACCCGCTCACTGTGGAGCACACCGCGCGGGGTGATGGTTTCCCCCTCCGGCACAAACGCTACGCAGTAGTCGAGCGGTTCCGGATAGCGACCGAGGAACAGCGTTGTCGCGTTTGTCCAGGCGTGGTACCCGCCGCTCAGCTCAATCGCCGTGCCGGTCTTCGCCTCCGACAGCGCGAGCACGCGCCGGATGTCCGTCTCCGAAACCGTGTTGTCGAGTGCAAAGATGCGCTTTCGAACCAAGCGGGACTTCAGCGCAAGCGGCAACGCAGCGAGTTGTTCGCGGTTGAGTCCGACGTCCTGCTGAATCGACTCCTCCGCTTCGCTCGCGAGGCGTTCGAGCAGCGCGTCGTCTTCCGCGCAGAGCGCGGCCGTTCGGCAGAGCGCTTCTGAAATCGCGGGGTTGTAGCTCGTGAGAATCGGGAGCAGCTCGTTTCGAATCCGGTTTCGCGCGGCGTCGTTGCGGGCGTTTGTCTCGTCCTCACAATAGCCCGCGTTTCGCTCCGCCAGATACGCGAGAATCTCCGCGCGGGTCGTTTGGAGCAACGGTCGAACGATTCTGCCGTTGCGCGGTTTCATCCCGCCAAGTCCGCCCGTTCCGCTGCCGCGAAGCAGGTGCAGCAGCACCGTCTCCGCCTGATCGTCCGCGTGGTGCGCGGTGGCAATCACGCTCGCGCCGCAGGCAATTCTCGTACGTTCCAGAAACGAATAACGCAGTTCGCGCGCGGCCTCTTCGAGCGTTTTGCCGGTCTGTTTTGCATAGCCAGGTGCATCGCAGGTTTCCGTTTGCAGCGGAATGCCTAGTTCACGGCAGAGCGTTTCGCAAAAAGCCATATCACGCTCGGCGTACGTTCCGCGAATGCCGTGGTTGAGGTGCGCGGCGAACAGCCCGCCAACCTTGCCCTCTTCTTGCAGCGTCTGCAGCGAGAGCAACAGCGCGGTGGAATCCGCTCCGCCGGACAGGGCGACCAGCACCACATCCGAAGCGGTCATTGCACAGGCGGCCAGGGACGATTCGTCCAGCAACCGCCGGGAGCCATTGTTCACCGCATAGGTCTCCATATTGAAATATAGTGCTATTCTACCCGCATCAAGTTTGTTTTACAAGGGTTCGGGGCAAAATACAGCGGCGTGTTGCAAACAATTCACGATGCATGTTTTTTTGACATGATTTTTCGAATCCACTATACTAGTCGTGAAAACGATTGAGGCGGACATATGACGGATTCCATCCACAGCGGGCATCGCGAGCGCATTCGCGAGCAATACCGTACAAACGGCGCGGAGGCGTTTCTCGACCATCAGTTCCTCGAACTGCTGTTGACCTATGCCATTCCGCGGCGGGACACAAACGAGCTGGCGCACGCGCTGCTGGAGCGATTTGGTTCGCTCGAAGGCGTTGTCACCGCGCAGGTCGACCAGCTCCTGCTCGTGGACGGCATTGGCGAAAGCGCAGCCGTGTTCTTGCGCATGCAGGGCGACCTGTTCCGTCGGTTACTATTGCGCCGCCAAGCGGACGCGCGCGGAAACATTCGCCTCTCTTCCCCCGCCGCCGCGGCACAGTACGCCGTATCGTTGCTTTCGCTGAATACCTACGAAACTGTGCTCGCCGTCTGCCTGAACGCAAAAAAGGTCGTGCAGTCCTGCGAAACCATTCAGAGCGGAACGTTGACGGAGGCACAGATCTACCCGCGCCGGATTGCGGAAATCGCGCTGTTGCGCCGCGCGCACGGAATCCTGCTGCTGCATAACCATCCCTCCGGCGATCCCTCGCCCTCGAAGGAGGACGCGGAAACGACCGACTCCGTCCGCGCCGCGCTGGAAAGTATTGGCGTCCGCTTATTCGACCATCTCGTCGTCGGCGGGCAGCATGCGTATAGCTTTTCGAGCGGGGCGGTCATCGGTGTCAGCGGGAACGAGCCGGAGGTGTTCTCTCTCGATGATTTTCAGTCCTATCAGGCGGAACAACCGCGTGCGATTCGCCGCGTTATGGAGCCATATTAGAACTTTTGAACCAAACGTAAAACGAGCGGCGGAGGCAATCCGTCGCTCGCTTTTCTTGACACGTATGGTTTTTATGGTTTTATTTCGGTAATCGAATAGGTAACGGTCAGATTTGCGTTGACCGCAATTTCACTGCTCTTGAACGCTACGCCGACCAAATTGCTCTCGACCGGTGTTTCCGAAACGGAAACAATCGCGCCGAGCGAAACGCCGCCGCTCTCGGCAATGGCCTTCGCCTTCTCCCCGGCGTCCTGCATGGCGGCGGCCAGCGCCCCGTTATAGGCGGAAGAGGTGTCCAGCAGGCTGTAGGTCGCCTCGTAGGATTCCGTAATGTGCGCGTCGATGATCGGCGAGAGCACCGCGTTGACCTTGCTCACGTCCTTGAGCGTAATGGTAATCGTGTCGCGCGCCACGTAGCCCGTAATCGCGCCGTCGCTCTCGCGCTGGTTCGAGCTCAGTGTTACGCCCGCGGCACTCAGGTTCGAGGCCTGCACGCCCTGTTCGGTAGCGATTTGCTTCACCTGCTCGGTGAGCTTTTCGCATTTTGCAGCCGCTTCCTCCGCGGTTTCGCTGGTGCCGACCACGACGATGGTAATCGTGGAGAAGTCCGGCACGGCGATGACCTCGCCAAAGCCGTTCACAACGATCGTATGCACGTCTTTTTCCAGTTCGTTGTTGACGATGACCGTCGGCTGTTCCGGCTTTGCCGTCGGCCCCGGCGTAATCTCGCTCTCCGCCTTGCATCCGGCAAACGCCGCAACGCTCGCCAGCGCCAGAACAAGCGAGAACATCTTCTTCCATCCTTCTCGGTTGTGTTTCGTTGATCCGCTCAAAGCGATCCCTCCGTCTTCGTTCCGTCCGGTTTGTTCCGACCTATCTCTATAGCAACAAAAGTGACTCTATTCGATTTCGTCCACCCGGTTTTGTTTGCGGTTGTTCAGAAATGCTTCCAAATTGTCCGCCGAAATTTGAATCAGCCGCTTGCGCGCCTCCTGCGGAATCCATGCACTGTGCGGGGTAATGACGCAGTTCTTCGCAAAGAGCAGCGGGCTGTCCGGCAGAATCGGCTCCGTTTCGCAAACGTCCAGTCCGGCGGCGTAGAGCCTGTTTTCGTTGAGCGCCGCGGCGAGATCCGGCGAATGAACCAGTGCCCCGCGCGCCGTGTTGATTAGAATCGCGCTCGGCTTCATGAGCGCGAGCGAATGTTTGTTGATGATCCCCCGCGTGTCCTCCGTCGCCGCGCAGTGCAGCGAGAGCACGTCGGACTGCGTAAACAGCTCCTCCAGCGAAACGTATTCGCCGGGAAATGCCGCCCGCTGGCTCCGGCTGTGGCCGATGACCCGCATGCCGAATCCCTGCGCCATTCTTGCCGCGGCGCAGCCGATCTCGCCCGTGCCGAGCACGCCAAAGGTCTTTCCGTAGAGCTCCAGAATGGGCGCGTCCCAGGAGCAGTCCCCCGGTTTCTGCGTCCAGCGCCCTTTTCGAATTTCCGTGTTGAGCACGGCCGCGCGGTTGGTGATTGCCAGCAGCAGCGCCATGGCATGCTGCGCAACGGAATACGTCGAATACCCCGGCACGTTGCAAACCGCGATGCCATGCCGCCTTGCCGCGGCGCGGTCAATCTTGTCGTATCCGGTTGCGAACACGCCGAGGAATCGAAGCTTTGGCGCCGCCGCAAACTCCGCCTCGCCGAGACGCCCGCGATTCGTGTAGGCGACGTCCGCATCCTTCAATCGCTCCGCAATCTGCTCCGGCGGCGTGTGGTCGTATATCGTCATATGCCCGAACCGTTCCATCGGCCCCCAGCTGATATCGCCCGGATTGACCGAGTAAGCGTCCAGAACAACAATCTCCATGAAATACTCCCGCGTATATTGGTATCAAGTGGAGTATAGCGCATTTGCCCCGGTCTTTCAAGCTTCGCAGACGCGCGATGCACTGCCCAAATGTCCGCTTGTAGGTGCCGCGCGTTGCACCCCACCGCAAGATGTTGTATAATAGGAAGATAAGTTGGGATAAAAGGCGCTTCTGCGCCGACCGCATATCAAATGAGCTTTTACGAACTTGGACCAAAAAGAAAGGATTGAAACGAATTTTGGCATCCAAAGCAATCAGCGAAAAAAACAACGGACGAAAGACCGCAAAACAGGACGTGGATTCCAGTGAACGTAGTGCATCCGAGGTCAGCGGCATACTGCTGATCGCCGGCGGCATCCTGACCGCGGCCTATCTCTTTTTCTCCGCAACCGGATACCTCGGCGAAGTCCTAGGACATGCGCTGTTCGGAATGATCGGGTTTATTGCGTATGCGCTGCCCGTGATTCTAATTGTCGTTGGCGTGCTTTATGTGCGCGGTAGCGCGACGGGGCGCCTCGCAGGCTCCGGCTGGTATCTGCTACTAGGCTTGTTCGCGCTGGTCACGCTGTTTCAAACCATCCGCGACATGCCCTACGAAGGCGTCGACTACATGAAATACCTCAACGACGCTTTTAGCGCCGGAAAGGTTGCGCGCGTCGGCGGCGGGTTTTTAGGCGCGGTGTTCAGTTATCCTCTGCTGCTGCTCGGCGGAAAAACGCTTGCCTACGGGCTGAGCATTCCGCTCGCACTCATCTGCACCATTGGACTGACCGGATTCTCGCTGAATCAAACGATCAATAAGATGCGCTCCGGCGTGGCCGGCGCCGTGGAACGCAGGCACGAGCACCAGGCGGAACGTTCCGACAAAATGTTTACGTTGACGCTGGAGGGCGATGGCGATACCCCGAATACCGGAAAGAAAAAGCGGCTCTCCTCGGCGGAAGACATTCTGGAAATGCCCGCCGCTAAAGCGAAAGCAAAGCGCATTGCAAACGACGAGATCATCGAAGTTCCCGTCAGCAAGCGCAACCAAAAACGCACGCTGCAGGAGGAGCCGGTCATCGACCTGTTCGAGAAACCAGCAAAACCGAAGAAGAAAATCCCGATTCCGCAGCCGGTTGTGGAACCGGTCGTTTTTGGCGAGCAAAAGGGTGAGTTTAAGACGAAGACGGGTGAGCGGGTCGTCCCCCATCCGCCGGAAATCGTGTCGCCAGATATCTGGAATGGCATTAGTTTTGAACCGGGCGACGACGTTCCGTTCACCACAAAGACGAAGCCGCCAATCGATATGCCCAAGCCGGTCACCTCTCTGCCGGACACCTCGTTGCTCTTTGGCACGCAGACGAAGAAGCCCGAAAAGCCGGTCACGGGTTCAACCTCAGGCGGTCCGGCGCGTCAGCCCGGCGCAAAAACGCCGCCGGAAACCAAGTCGAAGACCCAGCCGGAGGTCGTGGAAACATACGTTCCGCCTTCGATTGAGTTGCTCAACCGTCCCGGTATCAAGAAGGAAGAAGAAACCGACTTGCCGGAGGAAAAGGCGCGCATTCTGATTCAAACGCTGCAAAGCTTCCGCATCAGCGCGCAGGTCACGCATATTGCCGTCGGCCCCGCGTTGACGCGAATCGAGATTCAACCCGCGCCGGGCACGCGCATTTCGCGCATCACCGCGCTGCAAAACGATATCACGATGGCACTCGCCGCGCCAAGGTTGCGCATGGAAGCGCCAATTCCGGGCAAAAACGCAATCGGCGTGGAGATTCCGAACAAGAGCTCCGCGTTCGTCGTGCTGCGGGATATCATCGAAAGCAAGGAATTCCGTTGCAGCGAATCGCCCATCACCATGGCCTTTGGCCGCGAGGCGAGCGGAAAGATCATCATTGCGGACCTTGCGAAAATGCCGCATCTGTTGATTGCGGGCGCAACCGGCTCCGGCAAGAGCGTCTGCATCAACGACATCATCGTCAGCATGGTCTACAAGTCCTCGCCGGAAGACGTGCGCTTTATCCTCGTCGACCCGAAACGCGTAGAAATGATCATGTACGGCTCACTGCCGCACTTGCTGATGCCGGTTGTTACCGAGTCCAAGAAGGCCGCTGGCGCGCTGCGCTGGGCGGTCAACGAAATGACGCGGCGCTTCAAGATCTTTGCGGATCTCGGCGCGCGCAACCTCGAAAAGTTCAATGAGAAGGTCAAGGGCACCGGCGAGCACCTGCCCCGCATCGTCGTCATCATCGTCGACCTGGCGGACCTCATGGGCGTTGCACCGGAGGACGTTGAGGACAGCATCCAGCGCATTGCGCAGCTCGGTCGCGCGGCGGGCATCCACCTGATTCTCGCAACCCAGCGACCGGACGCAACGGTCATTACGGGGCTCATCAAGGCAAACATCAACTCCCGCGCGGCGTTTGCCGTCAACTCCGCCACGAACAGCCGCATCATTCTGGATATGAGCGGCGCGGAGAAGCTGCTTGGTCAGGGCGATATGCTCTTCCATCCGGACGGCTCGGCAAAACCGACCCGTCTGCAATGCTCCTATATTTCGGACGAAGAGGTCGAGCGCGTCATGCAGCACTTCAAGGAGCGCGCGCGTCCCGTGTTTAACGACCAGATCATCAGCGACGTCAACACGTTCGAAAAGGGCGGCGCAACGGGCGGCGCGTTTGGCGAGGGCAAGCAGGACGACGAACTGCTCGGCGAAGCGGTGCGCACCGTGTTTGAGCACGGGCAGGCCAGCACCAGCGTGTTGCAACGAAAACTCCGTGTTGGCTACAACCGCGCCTCGCGGCTGATCGACATCATGGAGCGCAACCACTACATTGGCGGGTTCAACGGCAGCAAGGCGCGCGAGGTGCTCATTACGCGGCAGGAGGTCGAAAAGCTCTTCGGCAGCGAGTTGCCGCTTGTCGCCCCGCCGGAACGCGAGCCGAACCCGATGAGCGCGTTCTACAGCGACCGCGATTAAATCGGAGACACACTCATTTTGAAGGAGAATTCCATGTCAACCATAGGCGTCATCTCGCTCGGCTGCGCGAAAAATCAGGTGGATACGGAGCGGATGCTCGGCCTCCTGACGGAAGCGGGACACTCGCTGACCAGCGACCCCGCCGAGGCGGATGTCTTAATCGTAAACACCTGCGGCTTTATCGAGAGCGCCAAGCAGGAGTCCATCGACGCCATACTGGAGATGGCGCAGTACAAACAGGGCGGCCGCTGCCAGCGGCTCGTCGTCACCGGCTGCCTTTCCGAGCGCTACCGCGAGGAACTGAAGGAAGCCATGCCGGAGATCGACCTGCTGCTCGGCGTTCGCGAATATGAGACCCTCCCCCGCCTGCTTGGCGGAACGGCGGACGCGCCGCATTGCGGCCCGCACTCAACGCGGGTGCTGACCACGCCGCGCTATAGCGCATACCTTCGAATCACAGACGGCTGCGACAACCGCTGCGCCTACTGCGCCATTCCGCTGATTCGCGGCAATCTCGTCAGCGAGCCGCTCGAAGAACTCGTCGACGAGGCAAAGCGTCTGGCCGACGGCGGCGTGCGGGAGCTCACGTTGATTGCGCAGGACACCTCCGGTTATGGCAAGGATCGCTACGGGCGGCCCATGCTGCTCGACCTGCTCCATCAGCTGGAGCGCATCGACGGCATCCATTGGCTCCGCGTGCTGTATACCTATCCGGATACGGTTTCACCGGAGCTGATCGACCAGTTCTGCGCGAGCGAAAAGATCGTTCCCTACCTCGACATGCCGCTGCAGCACACGGAGGACGAAATGCTCCGTGCCATGCGCCGCAGAGGCGATCAGGCGCACATTCGCCGCATCCTCGACTATGTTGCCGAACATGCGCCGGACTTCATGCTCCGCACCACGCTGATGGTCGGGTTTCCCGGAGAGACGGACGAGCTGTTTGAACGCATGCTCGCGTTTATCCAGAAGCACCCGTTCGACCGCATCGGCGCGTTCACCTTCTCGCCAGAGGAGGGTACCGCGGCGGCAACTATGCCAAATCAGGTACCGGAGGAAGTCCGTCAGGAGCGTCTCGCGCGATTGATGGAAACCCAGCGCACCATCTCCCGCGCGCGAAACGAGCGGCGCGTCGGGCAGACCGTTGAGGTGTTGATTGAGGGTGCTGTCGACGGCTATGCCTATGGGCGCAGCTATGCGGAAGCGCCGGACGTAGACGGAAAGGTGATCCTCTCGAACGCGGCGGATCTGCCTGCCGGATCGTTCGTCACCGCGCGGCTGACGCGGGCGGAAGAATACGATATGATCGGCGAATTGGTTTAGCCGGTATCAACGATAGAACAAAACTAGATGGGATATGAAAAATGGAACAAGTCACACAAACGCCAAAAGCAAAAATGAACCTGCCAAACCGGCTGACGATCTTTCGGATGCTGCTCGTTCCGCTCATGGTAGCCGTATTCTCGTTTGAAGCTTGGCTGCCGGGCTGGAACTACTGGGCGGCGGGTATCTTCTTTGTTGCCGACATGACGGACATTGTCGACGGCTACATCGCCCGCAAGCGGAACCAGATTACGAACTTCGGCAAGTTGATGGACCCCATTGCGGACAAACTGCTGTTCTGCTCCGCATTCATCATGATGACCTACAACGGGATGCTCAATCCCGTCCTCTGCATCATCTTCGTCGGCCGCGAGATCATCGTCTCCGGCTTCCGCCTTGTAACGGCAAACAGCGGAACGGTCATCGCCGCAAACTGGCTGGGCAAGCTGAAGTCCACGCTGCAGGTCATCGCCATCTTGGCCACGTTGCTCGGAAACCCGATCTTCTCAATCTGGAATTTTCCGTTCGACTTCGGCGTTATGTGCACGGCGGCGGTGTTCACCATCTGGTCCGCGGTGGACTATATCGTCGCGAACCGGCACTCGGTCAACTGGAACTAACCCTGAACAATCCCTAAAATCTACGCGAAGGCTCGCGTTTCAAAGCTAAAAAACGCGCGCGATCGTTCGCGTTTTAAAAGAGAAAGTGTAATAGATATGATCGCAGAAATCGTCTCGGTTGGTACCGAGTTGCTCATGGGACAGGTCGTCAATACAGACGCACAATACATTGCCGAAGGGCTCGCGCCGCTCGGGTTTCAGGTGTTTTACCATACCACCGTCGGAGACAACGCCAAGCGCCTGACCGCCGTCGTGCATCAGGCGGTGGAACGCTCGGACGTGGTCGTCTTCACGGGCGGCCTTGGGCCGACGGACGACGACCTGACCAAGGAAACCGTCGCCGCCGCGCTGGGGCTCACCGTCGAGCCGATTCCGGAAGAGGTTGATCGATTGACGAAGCATTTCGCCGCGCGCGGATACGAATTCACGCCAAACAACCTCAAGCAGGCGAGCTTTCCAAAGAGCGCCATCATCTTACCAAACGCGTTTGGCACCGCACCGGGCTGCATCATGACCGCCGAGAATAAAACGGCGATTCTGCTCCCCGGACCGCCGCGGGAGCTCTTCCCCATGTTTAAAAACCACGTGATGCCATATCTGGAACAAATCAGCGGAAACAAGCTCTACTCGCGCGAGCTGCGCATCTTCGGCAAGGGCGAGTCGAGCCTGACCTACGAGCTAAGGGACATCATCGAACACCAGACGAACCCGACCGTCGCCCCCTACGTCAAAACCGGCGAGGTCACGCTGCGCGTCACCGCGCTGTGCCAGAACGAAGCAGAGGGCGAAGCGCTCGCGGAGCCGATGATTCGCAAGATTCTGGAGCGCGTTGGGGACGTTGTGTATTCCACCACCGGCGAATCCCTGCCGGAGACCTGCGCGCGCCTGTTGACGGACGACCACCTCACCCTTGCTCTTGCCGAAAGTTGCACGGGCGGACTGCTCGCGAGCGAACTCGTCGCGATTCCCGGCTGCTCGAAATTCCTTCTGGAGGGCTGCGTCGCCTATTCGGACGACGCGAAGATGCGCCGCCTCGGAGTCAAGCCGGAGACGCTTAAGCAATTCAGCGCGGTCAGCGAGACCTGCGCGAGAGAGATGGCGGAAGGCATCCGCGCCGCGTCGGGCGCCAGCTACGCGCTCGCGACCACCGGCTATGCGGGCCCGGGCGGCGGAACCGAGGAAGACCCTGTGGGCACGGTGTACATCGCGCTTGCTTCCGCAGCGGGAACGCAGGTCAAGCGCATTCGCCTCTTTGGCGAACGGGCGCGCATCCGCGAAATCGCCTGTCTGCATGCCTTCGACCTGCTGCGGCGTACGCTCTGCCAATAGCGTTACTAGGCCGGAAAAAATCCGCAAAAGCAGCACAAAAAGATTCAAAAAACGCTGTACGCGTGCGCCATGTTCATGTATAATGAGTTGAACGGATGCGATCATTTGTTCTTATCGAGATGTTCTCCGTTTGAGCGTCTCTGATCCGAAAGAACGAATTCCATACAGATTCCAATTCGTTAAGTTTATTGATCGAAAGGACTACCAACATGGTCGAAAAAGAAAAAGCACTGGAGATCGCCCTCGGTCAAATCGAAAAGCAGTTTGGCAAGGGCGCGATCATGAAACTCGGCGACGCGGCAGCCCGCACGCCGGTTGCAACCATCTCGACGGGTTGCCTGCCGCTGGACTATGCGCTCGGCGTCGGCGGAATTCCGCGCGGCCGTGTTGTGGAAATCTTCGGGCCGGAATCCTCCGGTAAAACCACCATTGCGCTGCACATCATCGCCGAAGCGCAGAAGGTCGGCGGAACCGCCGCGTTCATCGACGCGGAGCACGCGCTCGACCCCGTCTATGCGGAAGCACTCGGCGTTAAGGTAGACGACCTCTACGTCTCCCAGCCGGATACCGGCGAGCAGGCGCTGGAAATCACCGAGGCGCTCGTGCGCAGTGGCGCAATCGACGTTGTTGTAGTGGACTCCGTTGCCGCGCTGGTTCCCAAGGCGGAAATCGAAGGCGACATGGGCGACGCACACGTCGGCCTGCAGGCGCGGCTCATGAGCCAGGCGCTGCGCAAGCTCACCGGCGCCATCAACAAGTCCAATACGATCGTCATCTTCATCAACCAGATGCGCGAGAAGGTCGGCGTCATGTTCGGCAACCCCGAGACCACGCCGGGCGGCAAGGCGCTCAAGTTCTGCGCCAGCGTTCGATTGGACGTTCGCCGGATTGACGCGCTGAAGAACGGCACGGAAATCATCGGCAACCGCACGCGCGTTAAGGTCGTGAAAAACAAGGTTGCGCCGCCGTTTAAATCCGCCGAGTTCGATATGCTCTATGGCGAGGGCATCTCCAAGGAAGGCTCGCTGGTCGATCTCGCGGTCGATAAGAAGCTGATCATCAAGAGCGGCGCGTGGTATGCCTACGGCGACATGCGCATTGCACAGGGCCGCGATAACACCCGTCTGTTCCTCAAGGATAATCCGGAGTTTTCGCAAAAGCTCGAAAAGCAGCTGCGCGACATCTTTGAGCAGGAGCGCAAGCAGGCCGCCGCCGATCAGGAGGCGAAGCGCAAGGCGTCCCAGTCGGCCTATGCCGCGTCCGGCGCCGCGCAGGCAGCCGCCGCGCCTCAGCCGGAGGTAAAGCGGCGTGCGGTTTCAACCGCGTCCGCCGCACCGGCAAGAGCTGCCGCAGCAAAAGGTTCTGAAGATCCGTTCTCGGAATCGGACGATTGATCTCTGCTCAAAAAGCATAAAACAAAAGACGTTGCTGGTTTTCAGTAACGTCTTTCTTATTCCTCTTCCATTCGCTATCGGTTAGAGTACAACGTCATGCCCGTTCCCGTGTCGCGAATGAGCACCACGTTCTGCGCGCGGACAATTTGCGCGCCAACGTAGATGTCCCCCGCCGCGCCGGAGATGTTGACAATCTGAATAATGTAGAAAAACCAGAACCACGATTCGTAGAACCGAACGTTGAGCACCGCCAGAATAATGCCCAGCAGCACAACGGGCGCAAATGCGATGATCAGGTACTGCCGCCTGCTAAAGTACGCGTCGCTGCCGGAGTAGGCGTAGAGCCCGGTGAACCCGTAGCGCGGTTTCACCCCGGAATAGGCCTTCATCAGGATTCCGTGTACGAGTTCGTGCAGAATGATATAGAGCATGACGGAGGCCAGCAGCAGAATGATGTTGATGATGGTCTGCACACCGAGCAGCAGCTTCGAAAACGGCGGACAGATCGCAAATCCAAGCGCCACCATGCCGCAAAGAATGCCAAGCGCCAGAATGTTGATGAGAATCATTTCCTTGCGATTGCTCATCAGATCGATTTTCTTGATCTCGCGATATCCTTCCGGAAGGTGTTTCATGCCTGCTCCTCGTTCCGTTCCGGATTTCGCCAGTAGCGGCTTCCGTTTCGTTCGCGCAGCAGCCAGCCGCTCTCAATCAGCCCGCGCCGCAGCAGAAACAGGTCGCCAAAGGTATGCCAGCTGGCAAGAATCGCATTCACCTCGTGCTCGGTATAATCTCGACCCGGTGTAAATTTCTGTGCCAGATGTGCATAAATTTGCTCCTGCACCGCCTTTTTTGCCGGCCAGAGCTTCAGCTTGCCTTCTTCGTCTAAAAACCGTTCAATCCCCTGCTGCATGTTCGTCTCTACCGTTCTCGTGCTTGTTTCACTCGTGACGATCCGTCTTTGACGTGAGCAAAACTTGTCTACGCAACCTTCCGTTTGTTCTTACCTCGTTATATTCTCACAAAAATTGCGGAATTTCAACCTTCGCTGCGTAGAGTTCGTCATTCGTTCACGAAGGCCGTCCGTGCGCCATCGCGGGTTAAGCCGAAACATGGTCAAAACCGCGTTGGTATGGTATGATAACCTATCAACAATTGAGGAGAGTTCATGGAGTATCGCGTCTGCCCGCAGTGCCGAAATTGGAATAGGGAGCAAACCGTCTTTTGCCTGTTCTGCGGAAAGCCGCTGCTTCGCCGCGCGGCGCGCGTATCGCGCGAAACGGCGAACTCCCCGCGCGTTCGCTCCACATTTGCCCGGCGGGCGCAGGCTGTATTACTCTTGCTCGCGCTGTGCTTTGCCGTGATTGCTCCGTTCGTTCCGGATATCGCGCAGGCTTCCAAAGTACTCAGCGCGCAATTCTTCAATCCGGTTGCCGCCCAAACGCCAGTCGTTACCGATTTTGCCCAGAGCAGCGGAATCTACGCCGTAAAAATCTATCTTTCGCAGGCGGTCAGCGACGACGCGGCAACCAAATCCGCGGCGGACGACATCCTCGGCAAGCGCTACGACGGCGCGATCACCGTCTCCGTCGACCCGAGTGGCGCCGGTTCCATTCAAGTGGATCAAGCGTTCTTCTCGCCAAATGCGATTACCGTTGCCGCGTTCACAAACGAGTCCGGAGTCGTTTCGGCAAACACGTTGTACGGAACGATTCATCAATCCGGCATGAAGGTTTCGATTGTCTGCGTCTTTGAGAACGGGAACATCTCCGGCTTTATCTGGCTGGACAGCGAGCAGTCGCACATTGAGTTTCTCTATTACAGTTAACCTGATTCTTTATGGTATACTGAAATCAGTAATCAATCCGGCGGAACAAGTTTAGATCGGAGGCGTAGCCATGATGAAACTGCTGTTTGCTATCGTACAGAACGACGACCAGAAAACGCTGACCTACGCGCTGATCGAGCGCAACATCAGCGTAACGCGCATTGCCAGCACCGGCGGATTCCTGCGCGGCGGAAACACGACGCTGATGATCGGCGTCGAATCCGAGCGACTGACCGAAACGCTGGAGATCATCCGCGAGCACTCCCGTCGTCGACAGGTGGTCACCGTGCCCGCAACGGGTATTCCACACAACATCGACAGCGTCGCCATGCCAATGTCGGTGACGGTCGGCGGGGCGACGGTGTTCATACTGGATGTGCAGGACACCTATAAATTCTGATGCTTAACCCTTCACAGCAATCGTCGTGTGTAAGCGCTAGATTTTTCTATTTTTAGAACGAAAGTTTGGATCATTCGCCTCTGTTTAAAAATCGGAGTTGAGATCATTCGCCTCTATTCTTAGACGAAAGTTTGGATTTTTCGCTTTTATGGAACAAACTGCGGTCGCTCAGCGGCCCATCTTTTCGCCGTCTGCCCTGCGGCAGTTGATCATTCCCCTGATTCTTGAGCAGTTGCTGGCGATGATGGTCGGTCTTGCCGCAACCGTTATGATTACGCGGGTCGGCGAGTCCGCCGTCTCCGGCGTTTCCCTCGTCGATTCCCTCAACAATCTGATCATCAGCATTCTTTCCGCGCTCTGCACCGGCGGCGCGGTTGTCTGCGCGCAGTATCTCGGCCGCAGGGATCATCCGCAAGCCTGTGATTCCGCGCGGCAGCTGTTTTATATCGCGCTGTTGTTTTCCAGCGTACTCGGCGCGGTGTTGTTGGTCGCGCCTTCGTTCTTTGTGCACGCAATCTTCGGTTCGGTGGACGCGGCGGTCAGCAAAAGCGCCGCAACCTATCTGACCTATTCCGCGCTTTCGTACCCGTTTCTTGCGATCTACAATGCCTGCGCCGCACTTTTTCGCTCCATGGGCAATTCGCGCGTCTCGCTTCTGGCGTCGTTGATCATGAACATCGTCAACGTCGCCGTCAACGCGATCTTGATCTACGGCTGCAACCTTGGGGTCACCGGCGCCGGGATGGCCACGCTGCTTTCGCGTGTGGTCGCCGCGGTGATCATGCTGCTGCTGATTCGAAACCAGCAAAACCCCATCTATCTGCGAAACCTGCTGCGCGTCTCCTTCAACGGTCCCCTGGTGCGCAGCATTCTCTCCGTCGGCGTGCCTACCGGGTTTGAGAACGGCTTATTCAACTTTGGCAAGCTGCTCGTTCAAACGCTGATTGCTTCGCTTGGCACCTCCGCCATCGCCGCAAACGCCATTCTTGGCAGCATTTCGAACATCGCGATTGTCCCCGGCCTCGGCATGAGCCTCGCGGTGATCACCGTGTTTGGGCAGTGCATTGGCGCGAACGATTATGTGCAGGCGGTCGCCTACCTCAAGAAACTGATTCTCATCACCATTCTCGCGATGGCCGCCGTCAACGTGCCCCTGTTTTTCCTCGCGCGGCCCATCGTCGGCCTGTTTCCCATCAGCGAGGAAGCGTTCGATATCTCCGTTCGCGTGCTTCCGGTACTCGCGGTGGCAAACATCGTGTTCTGGCCGTTCTCGTTCGCGTTTCCAAACGCACTGCGCGCCGCCGGGGACGCGCGCTTTACGATGATTGTCTCCGCGTCGACCATGTGGGTCGTGCGGTTTGGGCTCAGCTACATCTTCGTTCGGTATCTCGGCCTCGGCGTAGTCGGCGTTTGGTATTGCATGATCATCGACTGGGTCGTGCGCTGCGTCTTCTTCGCGCTCCGCTACCGCAGCGGAAAATGGCGAACTAAGTGCGTCATTCGTTGACCCATTGTTGTTTCGTCTTTGCTATCATTACCCATATTCTTTGTGAGAAAGAGGAGTCCATCTTGGTAGAGCTGTTCGCCGCAAACATCCAGCAAATCGCCCCAAAGGCGGAGTCGCTCGTCGACCTGCTCGACGAGGAACGTCAGGCGCGCGTTCGCGCGTTCGGGCGCTCCGCCGAAGCGCTGCGACGACTCGCGGCGGGGTTGCTGCTGCACCGTGTCTTTGGGGACGATACGCGGCAAGCAAAGATCGAGCGCGGAAACCGTGGCAAGCCCTCGCTGCCAAACGCGAAACCGTATAATCTGTCGCACTCCGGCGACTACGCCGTGCTCGCCGTTTCGAGCGGCAGCGTCGGCGTCGATCTGGAGCAGATTCGCCCCATCGACTGGCAGTTGATCTCCGCGCGGTTCTTTCATCCGCTCGAACGTGCGTTCCTCGAACAATCCGCCGACCCGCTGAACGTCTTTTTCTCGATCTGGACGCTCAAAGAAAGCTATCTCAAGGCTGAAGGGCTGGGGTTTTCCGTTTCTCCCGCGAGCTTTAGTATTCTTCCGCAAGGAGAGACGGACGCGGTCATGAGCGGAGAAACGGGCTACCGGTTTCGCCGGTTTGCCGCGCTGGAGGGCTACTGCTTGAGCCTCTGCTGCGTGGAATCGGAAATCGCAAGCGAAGTAAAACTGCTGTCGTTCTAGCGAAATATGCTTGGAACCTCACAAAAGCCGACCAGATATCTGATCGGCTTTTTCTTTGTCGATTTTCGAGCACTTCACTCGCGTTTAGTTTACAGTGAGTTCCTTTGCCTTCATCCGGTCGATCCAGGCCTCGCCGACGCCAGTGATCAGGCCGTTTACGTCCACCGCCGCACCTTTAAGCAGCGACAGCGCGGGTGCGGAGAGTTTCTCGAGCGTCTTATTCAGCAGATGCGCCTTCAGCGCGGCAATCTCGTCCGCCTGCAGCTTTCCGTCCTCGTTTGCCGTCTTCCAGTCGGCAACAAACGTCTGCTGCAGCTCGTCCACCGTGATGCGCGCCGCGCGAATGAGCTCCTTCTGCGCCGCGTCAATGTTTTGCAGCCCCGCGCTCTTGCCGAGCTTCAGGGTCAGCCAGGTGCCCAGCACGCCGATGAGCGTAACCAGCAAAGTCGCCGCAATCTGCAATGCAAACTCAAAAATGGGATTCATACTCTTTTCCTCCGTTCAATTCTTTGTTCTTGTTCAAACTTGTTTACCGCGCGTCTTCCATAATGCGAAGCCGCGTTTCGTGGTCGCAGAGCCGCGATTCCTGCCCCCGCGCGAACGTCCAGAGGCTCTCATGCGCGGTTTGGTTGTTGGTCGTGAGATCCTCCATGCTCTGTTTGAGGTTCTCCATGGTTGCGGTCAGCCGCGTAATCGCCTGCGTCAGCTTCACAATTGGCGCAATCACCAGCCCAAACAGCGCGGCGAGTGCGGCGAGCACGCCCACGACGTCCCATTCCTGCATCCTACTTCCCTCCTATTCCTTGTAATATTTCGGGCGCAGGAATCCCGTCCAGGCGCCGCAGTTGTCCCGTTTTCGTTTTACATAGTTCCAGCCGCGCCGTTTTGTCAGGCTCGTGAGCTGGCAGCCGTAGGCACCGCCCATCCACTCCACCGCGTAGCCGCCGCCCGCATAGAGGCCGATGTGCCCGCTCTTATGCAGAAAATCGCCGGGGCGAAGCGCGGCGCGCTCGATCGCAGCCGTTTTTGACCCGCTGGCGAATCCGTCCGCCGAGCAGTCGAAGGTTGGGCGCACAAGCTCGGCGTGCCGAAACAATCCGACCACCCCGCCGGAGCAGTCCGCGCCGGTGATGCTTGGATTTGCCTGTACTGCGCGCTCCATCATCTCCCGCCGTCCGCCGTCGTAGAACTCCGGCTGCCGTGCGGCGCCGCGCGCGATGCGCTCCAGCGTGATCACGTTCGGCGTCAAATCCACGTTGTAGAGGTTCCCACCGCGAATGTAGAGGCTCAGCGGGTATTCGCCCGGCGCATCGGGGCTGGCAGCAAATGTCAGCGCGTTCTGCACCAGTTTTCTACGCGTCGGCGATTCGTTTGCCAGCGCCTCTGAAAGTTTGAGCCTCGCGTCGGCGGGCAGGTGCGCGGGCAATTCCAGCAAATCCGCTTCGGGCAGTGCCGGCGCTTCCTCCGGAAACAGCGCGGCGTAGGTCACAGGTCCGACGATTCCGTCCGGCTCCAACCCGTTCGCCGTTTGAAACGCGATCACCGCGCGCCGCGTGTCCGCGCCGAACGCGTCCGTTTGCAGCGTGGTGATTTCCGGTGCATAGCAACACAGTTGCAGCAAGCGCTCTTTGACCGCGCGCACGTCCGCACCGGAAGCCCCTTTCGAAAGCGTTCGCGTTAGGCCCATGCGACTCCTCCGGTTTCTCGCCCAGTCCCGACGGGCGACATCGAAGCGGCGACGCGGCCCCGGCCAATCGTTGCATATTTGGTTGGCATCATTTCCTCCCGGGGTATCCAACCACAGTATGGGGGACAATTGATCCGAAAAATTATCGGAATTCGCGCATCATGGAATTCTTATAATTCTCGCGCATATAAAAAGGGACGGTAATACCGTCCCTTGAGAGCTTTCGTTCGTTTTATTATAGGTCGAAGCGAAAGATGCAGATTTCGTCGTGCACGCCCTTTTGCCAGATGCCGGAATACCGCGGCGCAATCCGTGTCTCCAGCAGCGTTCCGTTCAGATGCTCAAGCGTTTTCCGCGATGCGTTGTTCGTTTGCTCGCAGGTGATAATCAGGTATGGCATGCGGTGCATCCGCGCAATTTCAAACAGCAGCCGAACAGCCTTTTCGGCGTAACCGTGCCCGCGATGCTCCTCCAGCACGGTATAGCCGACGTTGCCGCCATAGTAGACGTTGCGCACATACCCCAATCGCAACCGGATTTCGCCGACAACCGCGCCGTCCTGCTGGCGTACCATGTCAAACACATATGCCGGAACGTGGCCGGTGTTCTCGTCCGCGTCGGAGGCGGAGGCAAAGCGCAGCGTCAGCTCGCCGTCGCTCGGCATCGGCAGATCCAAATGCGGCTCGTTGTCTATCGTCGAGTCGTCCCCCGCTTCCCAGTCCTTGCAGATGTCCACCCAGCCCTTTGCGCGGCTGTAACGAAACAGCTCGTCGCAGGTGACCTCCATGGCGCTGTTGTCGCTTCCGCAGGCGGGAAACACGGTGGCAAACCGCTTGAGCGATGCGTCCAGATAGACTGGCGTCCCTTCCGGCAGCGCAAACGGACAAACTCCACCTACCGCGCTGCCCGTCAGGCGCTCCACGTCCTCATACGCCAGCATGCTCGCCTTGGTTTGGAACTGATCCTTGTATTTCCGGTTGTCGATGCGCGCGTCGCCCGCCGCGACAATCAGCACGCAGCCTTCGCCCAGCGCAAACGAAAGCGTCTTTGCAATGCGCGCGGGGCGCACGCCGAGCGTCTGCGCCGCGAGCTCCACCGTCGCCGAGCTGGTGTCAAACTCCCAAACCCGTTGCTCCATGCCCAATGCGCGAAAATAGTCCTTTACCCGTTCAATTGCCATTTTGGAAGATTCCTCGTTCTCTCTGCCTGCACGATCAAAAGAAAAATCGGCGTTTCGTCTTATCATAAAGACCGCCACGCCGATTTTCAAGTATGCAATTCGATTTCCCTCAGATTTACGACAGATCGGTTTCGTCCTGTCGTTTTAAATACTCATACAGCGTAAAGTATTTCCGGCCGCAGTAGATGTTCTTCGCGGTACGCAGCTCATAGGAAACCCCATCCACCGAGAACATCATCTTATAGATTCCAATCAGGCCAATGCTGCTGATGCTCTTGAGCGGAAAATGGTGCTCGCCAATCGAAAGCTCGGTCTTGGTCATCGTCAGCCGGCCGACCTCAAGCACCTTGCTCTGGTGCCGCTTGCCGACGCCAATGAGCTTGACCCCGTCATCCGAATAGGCAACGTCGTCGTTGCCGAGCGACGCGGCATACTCGGCCACGCGCTTGTCCTGCCAATAGTCCCAGTCCCGAATCGTGCGAAACGTCAGTTCCGGATCGTTGGGCGAAACCTTCTCGAAGAACCCGGTTTCGGTAAAGCGAACGCGCATGCCGCAGGAGCAGCAGAACACGTCCCCTTCGCTTCTGAGCGTTCCGGTTCTTCCACACGTCGGGCAAAAATAGAGCGCGTTTTCCAGTCCCTTTGCCAGATCCTTGCCCTTGTAGAGGTAAGGAGTAATCAGCTGGCGCTCAAACGCGTCTTCCATGATGTCCTCGCGAATGTGCTCGTTGACCTCTTCCGGCGACATCTTCTTCAGTTCTTCCGGCGAGTAGATGTGAACCACGCGCCCGAACATGCGCCCCTTGCGCATTGTTTTTGACCAGCGCGGCGTGGTTAAATACCCGCCCTCAAAGCGGTAGGTCACGAGCGAAGCGCCGGTGGCCTTCGCAAGCTTCCCGGTTGCGGGAAAGATCGGTCCGGTCACGCCGTTGTAGGAGCGGTTTCCCTCGGCAAAGAGGCAAACGTTCGTCTTCTTCATCGAGCGCAGAATGTTCAGCGCAGCCGTCGCGTCCGTCATTCCCTTCACCCGCGCAATCGGGCCGAAGAAATACGTCAAAATCCAGGAGAGAAAACCCTTCCGAAATACGTGCTCACTCGCGACAAAATACATGTGTTGCTTGAGCCCAACCGCAATCAACACCGGGTCGAGCTCGCCGTTGTGGTTCGCGGTAATCAGGTACGGCCCTTCGCCCAGCTGTACCGGTTCGAATTGAAACCGGCAGATGTGCTGAAAGATACCGCCCAAGAGCGCTTTGAGAAAAGCATAGATGCGTTTATGCCGCTTGAGTGTCTGATCCATATGCGTTGTTCCTTTGTTTCGGATTTCCACCTCTATGATACACTGTTTTGATTCTTCCGGGCAAGTCAAGTCCGCTTGATCCGTCTCAAATGCGTTCTTGACGAAGTGCGAGCGGCTACTCGTCCTCCTCGTCGTCAACGTCCGGTTTCGCTGCGACGGCGGGTTTCCCCGCAATCAGGCGCTCGTTGATCGCGCGCATGCGTTCCACGTCAAACTTCACCACCGCGCGGTCGTAGGTCACGAGTCCGTTTGTCTCCTGCTCCACGTCCGAAAGCTGCGTGTAGACGCTCGCGCTGAGCCCCTGCATCCGCGCGGGAATGACCTCGCGGTCGTAGAGAGCTTCCACGTCGCGCATGAGCACGTCCGCCGTCTTGCAGCGCTTGTAGCCAAATTCCTTTTCGCTGAAGCTGTGCCCCGCCAGATGCAGGCTATAGCCGCCGAATTCGGAGAGCACAACCGCGCGCCCCTTGGCGTCCTGGCGGTAGCGGTACGGCTTATAGTAGACATGAAGGCTCTTACAGTCCCCGCCGCCCTGGTCGTGCCAGCCGCTCGCGTGGTCAATGGGCCGCGTCGCGTCCAGTGCGCGAATCTGGGCAACGGCCTTGTTCGCGTCAAACTGTCCCCAGCCTTCGTTAAACGGCACCCAGAGCACGACGCAGGGGCTGTTGTAAAGCAGCTCCACCGTCTGCTTGAGTTCTCTTGCGTACGCTTCGCGCCCGCGCACTTCTTCGCGCGCAAAGTAGGCATAGTCGCTGTCGTTGTGCGCGTTGCCAAAGACGAGCGGAAGCGAAATCGTGTCCTTTCGGTAGATGCCGCCGCCGTTGACCATGTCCTGCCAAACGAGCATGCCGAGACGGTCGCAATGATAATACCAGCGGAGCGGTTCAATCTTGATGTGCTTGCGAAGCATGTTGAAGCCCATGGACTTCATGAGCGTAATATCGTAGACCATCGCCTCGTCGCTCGGGGCGGTGTAGAGCCCGTCCGGCCAATACCCCTGATCCAGCACGCCGCTCTGAAAATACGGCTCGTTGTTGAGATATAGCCGCGTAATGCTCGCCGCGTCCTGCTGCACCGAGCATTTGCGCATGGCAAAATAGCTCTCAACCGAGTCGCGCTCCATCGTGAACGAAACATCATACAGCTTCGGCTGCTCCGGGCTCCAGGGCGTAAATCCGGTCATGTCCAGCCGAACGGGCTGACCATCCGCAAACGGAATCGCTTTCCCGCCAAAGAGCACCTCGCCGGAGCCGTTGCAGTTGGTAGTCACGACGATCTCCGCCTCCGCGCGGTCATACAGCGGGGTAATGCGTAGGCTCTCGATGCGTCGCTTTGGCGCGCGCTCCAGCCAAACTGTCTGCCAGATTCCGCTCTGCGGCGTGTACCAGATGCCGCCGGGCGTCGAGCTCTGTTTGCCGCGCGACCAGGCGCCGGTGTCCGTTTCGTCGCGTACGCGAACAACCAGCTCGTTGCCGCCGCCCGGCATTAGGTATTCCGTCAGCGAAACCGAAAACGGCAGGTAGCCGCCCGCGTGGTTCGCCAGCGTCATGCCGTTGAGGCGCACCTCCGCGAACTGATCCACCGCGCCGAAGTGCAGCAGCAAATCCTCCGCGTTGGCGTCGAATCCCAGCGGCGCTTCCAGATAACGGCGGTACCAGAGCGCTTCCGTCGGTTTTAACGCGCGCTGCACGCCGGAAAGCTCGCTCTCCGGCGAAAACGGCACCAGAATCGTGCCGTCGAAGCGATCCGGTGGAATCTGCGCGCTGACGCTGGTCACGGCATATTCCCAGGTTCCATTTAGAATTTCAAACTGCTTGCGTTGAAATTGCGGGCGCGGATATTCCGGCAAAATGGCGCTGGAATCGAGCGCGCCGCCCCATTGCGTGATCATTACGGTACCTCCTGCTAACTGCAAAGCCGTATAGTCAATCGGCTTTGTTCGATCTTCTTGCGTCCAGCCGGAATCAGTCCGGCTTGATGCTGGATTTGTCAATCTGAATCACGGCGTAGCACGTGCCTTCGAGTTCGTGGACGCGCTTGGCAACGGACTTTCGCACCTCGTCGTCCGACAGGCGGAATCCAAACGGGACCACCACGTCGAACACCAGATTTGTGTGCGTCGGCCCGTTCACAACCCGAAAATCGTGCAGGCTCAACTGCGGGTCAAGCGTACTTAACAGCGACACGATCTCATCGTGCAGCCGTATGGTTTCCGCGTCGTGCACGGCGATGGGGTCCATGTGGATCACCGCCTCACAGCCGCATTCGCGGTTAAGCAGCTTCTCCGTATTGTCCACCGTGTCGTGCAGGTGAATCAGGTTCCCGTCCGCGGGCACCTCCGCGTGGAGGGAAACCATCACGCGACCGGGGCCGTAGTCGTGCACCACGAGATCGTGCATGCCGATGATGCCCTCCTGCGAGAGCACGATTTGCTCAATCTTCTCCACAAATTCCCGTTCCGGCGGCTGCCCGAGCAGGGGGCTGATGGTCTCCATTGCCGCGCGCACGCCGGTGTAGAGAATGAACAGCGCAACGGCAAGACCCGCCCAACCGTCGATGTTCCAGCCCGTCCATTTGGAAATCAGCATGGAGATTAAGACCACGCTCGTGGCCGTGACGTCCGAAAAGCTGTCCATCGCGGTTGCGCGCATGGTCGGCGAGTCAATCTTTTTGCCGATGCCGCGATTGTAGATGAACATGTAGAACTTAATCAAAATTGACGCCGCCAATACGCAGATGGCGAGAATGGAAAATGTCACCGGTTCCGGCGTAATGATCTTGGTGACGGACGTTTTCGCGAGTTCAAAGCCCATGATCAGAATCACCATGGAAACAATCAGCCCCGCGATGTACTCAAATCGTCCATGCCCAAAGGGATGTTCTTTGTCTGCCTTTTGTTCGGAAAGCCGAAATCCGATTAACGAAATGCTGGCGCTGCCCGCGTCGGAAAGGTTGTTGAATGCGTCCGCCGTAATGCCGATGCTGCCCGTGAACGTTCCTGCAAGGATCTTGCCCGTAAAGAGCAAAATGTTAAAGCAGATGCCAACAGCGCCGCAAAGCACACCATAGCGCAGGCGAACGGTCGGCGAAGAGAAGTTGTTGTAGTTCTTGATCAGTAGTCTGGAAAGAAGCGTAATCATGTATTTCTCCTGATGATACGCCTTGCTACGTACGCTTGGCGGAGTTGAACAATGCGACGGCATAGGCTAACCTTATGCCGCCGCACCTTGTATCTGTTATGAGGTCTTGGATTGCGCGCACCGCGCGAGAGTCTGTTATTCGACTACGACTTCCGAGTCCGCGTTTTTCTTGACGCTTTCGATGCCGCCAATGCAGGACGCCTTCGCGGAATATCCCTCGGACGCGAGAATCGGCTCGCCGTTCTTCGCGCGGAGGCGGAAGCGGAAATCGCCCGCTTTGTCCTTATAGAGTTCAAAAACGGGATTCGGCATATTCTTCCAGCCGTCCACCGTCTGATCTTCGAGGCTTGCAATCGGGGCGTTCTTCTTGACGCTCTCAATGCCGTTCTTGCAGGCGGCTTCCGAGGAGTAATCCTCCGACTTGCCGATTGGCTCGCCGTTGGCCGCTTTCAATACGAAATAAGATCCGGACTTGCCTTTTTTGATTACATATTTACCCATAATCGTTCAGCCTCCGTTTTTTGTTACCATACCATTTTTACCCAAAAAATGCAAGCAAATACCCGCGTATAGACAGGCTGCTACGATTGTTCACCTTGCGTTTTTATTTCATCTAGTTTAAGGTTGTCGAAAAATAGTCCGGATTCCCAAAACCGATATTTTGTTACGTTGTATGGTAGAAATTGCTTGCCATTTCCCGAAGGATTCGCTATGATGGCGATAGGCGCACAGTTTTCGGGCGTAGGTGTCCGTTTTGATCAATCCGACGCGGGGTGATTCTATGACGATGACCGAGAAGCTCGATGTTTTGATGACCGAAAAAGGCATCAACAAATCGCAACTTTCCCGTCTTTCCGGCATCCCCTACATGACCATTGTCAACTTCTACGAAAAAGGCACGGAAAACATCAAGCGTTCCACGCTGATCAAGCTTTCCCGTTTTTTTGAGGTTACGGTGGATTATTTAATCGTGGACGAGGAAACGCGGCGTTCCTACCCGAGCATTGCGCCAAAGTCCGGCCAGATCACCGCGCTGCCCACCTCCGTCATCAAGCCGCGCCTCTACCGCGCGATTAAGGGCGTTCCACTGCTGGACGAGCAGAACATCGCCTGCTACGACGAGGTTCCCCAGAGCATTCGCTGCGACTTTACCCTGCGCTTCTCCGGAAACAGCATGGAAAAGCTCAATATCAACGACGGGGATATCGTCTACGCGCGCATCATGGAGGACGTTCGCAGCCACGAGGTTGCCGTCGTCGTGGTCGACCATTCGCTCACGCTCCGCCGCGTGTATAAAAACGAGAGCCAGATTGTGCTTATGGCGGAGAATCCGTCCTATGCGCCGGTCGTGCTCCGCGCGGGGTCCAACGTTCGCATTCTCGGCAAGGCCGTTGCGTTCCTAAATCCGAACGCGGCGGAAAACCTGTTTTGATTTTTTATCTCATACACAACAAAAGCCCGCATCATTGCGGGCTTTTGTTTTTGTGTCGTTTACGCGGTAACCGTCGTCGTCTTCTTTGGCGTATTGACGCCGCGAATCAAAAGGAATGCCAGAAGTGCAAATTCCGCAACGGTACCCGGCGTCAGCAGCGCGTCCACCACCGCGCCGCCTCCGAGCAGGAAGTGCGCCGCAACGGCGAGCAGGCCGCAGACCGTCTCAATGATGAACAGAATGCCGAGTACCTTCGGAATAAACTTTGAGCGGCAGATCAAAAGTCCCAGCGGCAGCACCCAAAGCGCAAAGAACACCTGCCCAATCATGTAGCCGTTCGCATTTGCGACAAAACCGATCTGCGCCAGTTCCTGCAACTGCTCCGCGCTCAGCGCGCCAGCTGGCAAATTAACCAGCACGAGCGGCAGAAACTCGAAGAGCGTGTTGACCAGCAAAATCACGCTGCCCGCTGCGGCAAGAAGCACCATCAGCGACGCGAGATCGCGGTCGACCGAGCGCAGCAAGCGGTAGAGCGCCAGCGCGGTGAACAAGTAGCTCAGCGACATCACGATGTCGCTCAGCACACCCGCGCGCAGCAGCATCGGGTTGTTGAGGATGTTCTGCGCGGTCGTGGCGGCGTCGGCGGCGACCAGCTTCTGGCGGAAGAACAGCTCCGCGAACAGGCCGACAACCACCATCAGGAGAAACAGCAGGCCCGCGATTCGAGCGGTCTTTCGATTCGTTTCCATAAATAATCCTTCTTTCATAGTTTTTAAATTTGTCTTTTGATTTTGTTGTATCCGGTGATTTCTCGCCTGTTTGCATTGCTTTTTCCGAAAAAAAGGCAAAAAAAAGAAAAGAGGGGAAAGTTTGCCGCTTGTTACGGCATTCGAACAACCACCTTCCCCCGGGCGTGCCCCGCCGCGACGTAGGCAAACGCCTCGCCCGTTTCCTCCAGCGAAACCGTCCGTTCAATCACCGGCGAGACTCTGCCCTGCCGTACCAGTTCGGCCACAACCGCGCTGTCATCGGCGTTTGCCTTCGCTACGAGTACGCAGATGCGTCGTCCGCCGCCCGAATAGAGGAACCCGAGCAGCATTGCCGCGAATACCTGCGTGAGCGACCCGCCGACAACAACCGCAATGCCGCCCGGCCTGAGTGCGCGATAGTAGTCCCGCAGCGTTCGTTTGCCGTTGATGGCCAGAATCCGGTCGTAGCGCGTGCCGTCGTTCAGGCAGTCCGCGTGCGTGTAGTCGAGCACCATATCCGCGCCGAGACTGCGCGTTTGCTCCACGTTTCTCGTACCGCAGACGGCGGTCACCTCCGCACCGAAGTACTTGGCGAGCTGAACGGCGTAGGTTCCAACGCCACCGCCCGCGCCGAGAATTAGCACGCGCTGACCCGGCTGAATGTCCCCGCCAAGACGGAACGCCTGCAGCGCCGTCACGCCCGAAAGCGAAATCGTCGCCGCTGCTTCAAACGACACTTCCGCGGGCTTTTTCGCCAGAATCGCTTCCGGCGCCACGGCGTATTCTGCAAACCCGCCAAAGTCATGGCTCGCCAAATCGCCCATCACATCGTCGCCAATCGCGAATCGGTTGACCCCCTCGCCAACCGAAACCACCGTTCCGGCCACGTCCGCGCCATACACTCCGTTCCTGGCGGATATACCAAGCTTCAGTGAACGGTAATCCGCCGCGCTGATGGAGCAGGCACTTACCTTTAGCAGCACCTCGCCCTGCTGCGGAACCGGCTGTTCCAACTCGCGCAGTTCAAACTTTTTCGTCCCCTTGCGGTCATACACCAGCGCCTTCATTTGCCTTCCCCCTTCTGCGGCTCCGTATGCCGTTCCACCCCAAACACCTCTGTAATCGGTACGCCGAACGCCTCCGCTATCCGAAACGCGAGTTCAAGCGACGGCGAGTACTTGCCCGCTTCCACGGCAATGATCGTCTGCCGCGAGACCCCCGCGCGCTCCGCGAGTTCCTGCTGCGTCATTTCGCCCGCAAAGAACCGCAAGGTTCGAATGTTGTTTGTTATCTCCAGCTTTTCCATTTTTGTCGACATCTTATTCCGTCCTTCCTTCCGCCTGATTTTCTAGAGCACCAGACTTCGTCAAACGCCCTTTTTGTAGTAGCGGAGCTGGATCAGGCCCTCGACGATACTGCCGAGCATGCTGGCAAAAAACAGAATGTTCAGCATGATGGCTGCCGGCAAACCAAGCGCCAGCGTGACGAGTCCGGCAACGAATCCAAAGCCGACAAACGAGTAGCCAATCTTGTTTGCCTTGAGCTCAATGAGCTTGTCCATCTCGTCCTCGACCATTTCGCGCTCAATGGAATGCTCAATTTCTTTGTCGTCCAGCGACTCGTCGTTGATCTTCCGTTTCACGGCGATACCGATGGAGAGCATAATGTGGAATACGATCTGAATGATGATCATTCCAACAATGCCGATGCCGATGAACACGAGCATCGTCGTCGCCCAGGGTTTTAAATCGGTCAGGTTGGTGAAACCAAGTTTTGCATAGGCGTAGATGTAGTAGGCAAGCATCAGCAGTACGCCCGAAACGACCGACACAACGGTTCTTTTTTCTTGATAGGACATGGGTTCTTCGCTCCTTTGATGTAATGTATTCTTTACATGTAGTAAACTACACCATTCATTACTCGATGTCAAGTATTTTTTACACCATGTAAATAATATATTTCTTTTAGAGACCTCGTCAGTTCAATAATCGAAAAAGAGCACCTCCTGCCGGAGGTGCTCCTGAAACGAAATTTCTTAGTTATATAAGGATTACCCGATCTTGAGGCAGATGATCTGCGGGCCTTTTCCCGCGCCGCCCTTACCGCGCGTACCGACCACAACCATGTTGTCGAACACCGCAGGCGTCGAGTCGATTCGGCTTCCGAGATCGATCGTGCTGAGCTGAATGCCGCTCGACGCGTCGTAGAAGGTAACTATTCCGCCACGGTCGCATTGAATCAGGTACGCCTTGCCCTGCGCGTCGTAAACCACCACGGGGCTTGCCCAGTAATCGTTCGTCTGCTCCACCGACCAGACGATGTTGCCCGTCTTCTTGTCGTAGGCGACAATGCGCCCGCCGAGCGAATAGGTTCCGCTTGCGTCCGGAACAGCCTGCGCCGAAGCGACCGTCTCGCCCGCTTCCTGTGTTTCGCCCTCAGCTACCTCCTCCGGATCCGGTGTCCCCGTCGTCGTTGGCGCAGCCGCTGAGCCGGACTTCGCCGCGAGGCTGAAGGAGTAGATCACGAGATCGGAGATTTGTCCGCGCCCCACATGCGGCGTCGCCACAATGCCGCCACCGCTTGTTTCTTCGCTGCCCGAAGAGCAAATCCACTTCTGCTCCCAAATAACCGCGCCGGTCAGGCCGTTGATCTTTCGCTGGTAGCTGTAGCCAAACCCTTCTCCGAGATCGCTGCTGCTCTTTCTCACCTGCGAACCGGTGTAGAGGTAGATCGTGTTGTCGTCGTAGTTTTCCTCGACGACTACGGTGGAATCCGTCTCGTCCGTCAAATCGACCACGTATTTGATGCCCATCGTGTTGAGATCGACGCACTGAAGCCGCCCGCCGTTGTCGGTAAAGAACGCGTAATTGCGAAACGCAGCAACGGAGCTTTCGATGCCGTACCAGCGCGCGCCCGGATCGTCCTTTGCGGAATACCCCGAGCCTTCGTAGCGCATCTTGATTATGCCGTCCGGATTGATCGAAACCGTGCCTGCCGTCGCGTCAAACTGCGCATTGAGCTTTACGGTGTATAGAATCCCGTTTTCTCCGGCGTAGACGAGCGTATCGTTCGAAATCATCGGGCTGCCGTCATAGGCCTGCCAAACGCGCCGTGCGAACCAGTCGTAGCCACCAAACTGGCCAATCTGCTCGCCGGAGATCAGCGAGTATACGCGAATGTACGCCGCGCCGTTGCCCTGCTCGTTTTCCACGGGGATTCCCTGCCCGACAAACAGCAGCGGATACCCGCGCGGGTCGATGCAGGCGGTGCCCTTTTGAATGATGCCGGTGTTGATTGCCGTTCGCGTTGCAGCGCCGGTCGCCAAATCGAGAAAATAGATGTTGCCGTCCATCGCGGGGTAGATGACCTCGGTCAACGGCGCGTTCGCGTCTTTATACGACTGCGAAACGTTCATCACCTTAACCGTCTCCGCGGGCCATTGCACAATCAGCGGCTGACCCGTCCAGCCCGTTCCGCTCCAGTTGCCGAGTGCGCCAATCGTCTTGCTCCAGCTCTGGCGCAGGCGTTTATCCGACACCGTAGCCGTCCCGTAGGCGAACGAATTCCGATAGTTGTTTCCGCCAAAGGTCAGTACGCCCGGAATCTCGCCATATTCGATGTCGCGCCCAAAGTTGATTGCATCCGAGCGTTTGAAACTGGTTGAATCCTTACCGTTTACCTTGACGGAACCGTTAAACCCAAATTGGCCGGGGTTTGCGCTGTCCGCGCGGGTTACCGTAATATCCTCCGGCAGCGCGGGCTTCGGCGTCGCCGTCGGCGCGAGCGTCGCGGTTGGAACCGGCGTCGCCTCCAGCATTTCCTTGCTGTCGGACTGTACTTTTTTGACCAAAAGAAGGACGATGATCACCGCACCGAGCGCCGCAACCATAATGAGAAAGAATCGCGGCTGCATCCTGATTCGTCTTCTCTTTTTTCGTTTTGCCATGGTTCTCCCTCCTTACCTCAATTCCTGAATGCGTAACTTCGGCCCAAAGGAGCCGGGGTTGCCAGCGTATCGAATCAGTCAATCCGAACGCCCCAGATCTTCATGCCGCGCGTACCAAAGACAATCATGTTGCCATATGCGGCGGGGCTGGCCTCCATGTTCTTCTCCGCGTCAAAAGTGCTTAAGAGCGTTCCCGTCTTTCCGTCGAGCAAGAAGACCTTCGAACCCGTGTCGCTGCCTTCCAGCACGACGATATTTGCGTTTCCACTCGCGTCGTACACCGCAATCGGCGAACTCCAGGTATATTTCTCCATCGCAAACGTCCAGCGAACATCGCCTGTCGCCTTATCCAGCGCGAGCAGCATTCCATTTTGATCTTGCGAAGTATTCGCATAAGGTATTATCACAAGATCAGATATACTCTTCTGTCCCAGCAATGCTGTTGCTTGAATGCCACCCGAAACATGATCTTTAGTGTACATTGTCTCATCGTGTTCCCATACAACTTCACCAGTAATTGCATTAATCTTGAAAAATGGTGCTACACCCATTGAATCCTCATTTGCCGTAAAATGAATTGATGCACCAATATAGATATATGCTTCACGGTTGTTAAAATCCGTTTCGAGTACAGGCGATCCATTAGTATCATCTTTAATATCCTGCGCCCAGACGAGGGACATCGTGTTGAGATTGATGCACTGTAAAAACCCATCGTTCGTGCCCAGATAGCCGAACTCGCCAAGCGTCGCAATGCTGGTTTCGTAGCCGAGCCAGTACTTATTACTCGGGGTGTTCTCGCTGCCCGGATATGTCGAACGTTTGCCGGTGTAACGCATCTTGACCACGTCGCTCGGGCTCATCGTGATCGTACCGGCCGCCTCGTCGAACACCGTGTTGAGTTTAATCGTATAGAGGATTCCGTTTTCGCCGGGGTAAATCAATGTATCCGTCTCGGCGTCAACGAGCGGCGCGCTGTCGTAGGCGTGCCAGTCGCGCAGGGCGAACTCGTCGTTCTGCTTGCCGAACTCATAGAGCCGCGTGAAGTCAATCAGCGAATACGCCATTGCGCGAGACTTCATGTCGTCCGACGAATACATGTCCCCCGAACCGAGGTACAGAATCGGATAACCGCGGGGGTCCAGCGAACCGGCGCCCTTAAACGGCATGCCGATGTTGAGCTTGTCGCGTGTGGGCTCGCCCGAATCCAGGTCGAGGAAATAGACGTTGCCGTCCATCGTCGCGAGGATCACTTCGACCAGACCTTGCTTCTGCTTGGCCCAATCGTACATGTTCATCATTTGCTTGACGTTGTCCGGCCATTTCACGATCAACGGCTGGCCGACCCAACCGCTGCCAGTCCAGGTGCGATCGCTCACGGTCGGAATGTCGCTGCGCGGCAGTTCGCCCGACTCCACCGACCATACGCCGGTGAGCTTGCGCGCGGTGATGTTCGCCGTACCGTAGGACGCGCTGTCGCGGTAGTTGTTTCCGCGGAAGGTGATGATTCCCTCTGCGGCGGTATACGGCTCGTCCGGGAGAAACTCAATCGGGTCCTCGCGCTGGTAGGTGTCCACGCTCGTGCCGTTCTCCTCCACCGCCGTGGTCAGGCCGTAAACGCTCGGCAGCGTGCCGTCCACCGCGTGGGGAATCTCATACGGCGGCGTCGGCGAAGGCGTCGGCGTAGGAGTTGGGGACGGCGTCGGGGACGGCGTCGGGGTCTTAAAAAGCTCCTGTAAAAATCCTGCCGGCTTCTCCGTGCTCTCCACCGTCGCCGGTTTTTCGGTATAGGTCATGGCTCGCACCACAACCGCGATCAGGATTAAAACGATGATGACAACCGCAATCATAAAGAAGAATCGCGGCTGAATGCGAAGCTTGTAGCGCCGCTTCTTTTTCTTCTTTCGCGGTGCGCCGGACGAGCCGGAGGAACCGCCATAGCCGCTTCCGCCGGAACTGCGGCCGGAGCCGGATGCGCTCCGCGAGGAGGCCGGGTAGCTGCCGCCGGAACGCGACGCGCTGGAACCGCTGCCGGAGGAGGAGCGGCTCGTGCCATAGTCCGTCCGGTTTACGGAAGGATAGCTGCGATCCGCGCCGGAAGAGCTTCTGTTCTGCGATGGGTAACCGCGATCCGCGCCGGAAGAGCTTCTGCTCTGCGACGGGTAACCGCGATCTGCACCGGATGCGCTTCTGCTCTGCGAAGGGTAGCCGCGATCCGCGCCGGAGGTGCTTCTGCTCTGCGACGGGTACCCGCGATCTGCGCTATTGGCGCTTCTCTCATTCGAAGAAGATCGCCGTTCGGAATCCGGTTCTCTGCCGGTCGGCGGATAGCCGCGCCCTGCGCCACTCTGCCCTCGATTGGCGGAATCGTCGCTTCGACCGGATCCCGGATAATTTCGATTGTTATAGTTGTCCATGCGAGTTCTCCTCCCGTGCGCAGACGCGAAATTGCGCTGCTGGAGTTTCCATATTCTGCATTATTATAGCATTTGAAACGAACAATTTTGTAGTGATATTGTAAACACTTTGTCACTTGCCACAAAATGTAGTGGGAAGTGTACTTTTTTTCTTACTAGAATGCCTTTCTCTAGAAAAGCAAACTCATTCTAAAATAGAACGAAAATCAATATATTAGAAATGATTCTTAATTACAAAAAGGACATCGCAGTGCGATGCCCTTTTTTTGTTTCTTGAAAAAACGGTTATTCGGTCTTCTTACCAAATACGCCGCTAAAGAAGTTGCCGACAGACGCGAAGAATCCCTTAACGTCCTCATAGACCACACTCGCGACCTCGTTTGCCTTGTTCGCCGTCTCGGCAGCCTTGGCAATGCCGACGAGCTGCTTTTGCAGCTGATCCGCGTCCAGCCCTTCCAGCTTGCGAACAAGCGAGAGCACCTGCTCCAGCTGCGCGCTGGTCAGCGCCACGTTGTACAGTTCCGCGAGCTTCTTAATCTCTACGCGAACCTCGTCGTCCGTCATGCCCTGTGTTTTGTCGAGCATGCTCTTGAGCTCGTTGATCATCTGCGTTGCGTCTTCGCTGCCAATGTATTCCGCGAGTTCACCGGTGATCACCAACTCCTCCGCGCCTGCCGCTTTGGCGAGGTTCGAGAGCGACTTGCCGGTAATATCCTCATATGCTTTATACGCGCCGGTCAGTGCGCCCGTGCCGGAGACCGGGAACGGTGCGCTCACGATCACGGAGGCATCCGAAATGCCGGCCGTGGTCAGGGCGTTGATGTACATATCCTCGGTGCAGTAGTTGATGTTGTGCAGCTCAATGCTCAAGCCCGAGCCCTCTTCCAGCGTCTTGATATAGATGCAGGAGAGCGCAACGCTGCCAATCTTTCCGTCGGGCACGAGCCCTTCGAGATAGCTGCGCTCCTCGTCGTTGGTCACGGTGAGCTCCTTTACCGCGCCCTCTTCAATGCCAAAGTCCTGATACACCGCCTCGCGCTGCCGATCCGTCAGATCCGCGCCCATGGTAACGCGCTCCTCACCGGAGTCCACTGCAAGCGCCGCCGGTAAAAAAAGTGAAAAGCTAACCGCGACGGCAAGCATGCCCGCGATAAATTTCTTCATGGATATCCCTCCTTCGTAACGCGCAAAGTATAGCACACGCTTTTGCACGCGTCGATGAACTTTCGCGAAACTTTTCGGATTCGTCATCTTTTCGTTTTATTCTTCACAAACAAACAATTCTGTTGCGTAAATTCAGTTTTTTGTAATTGTTTTGTAAATACGACGGTCTTCGCAAGCGGAGCGGATAATATATTATTCAAAATACAAGAAAAGCTCTTGCACTTTATCATGCTAAAGTGGTATAGTGCTAAACGTTGAACGAAAGTAAAACAAATTCGAGCCGGCGCAACCATTCACGCGCTCGCTACAAGAGGAGGAATTCCCCAAATGAAGAAAATGATCGCCCTGATCCTTTCCGCCCTGATGCTTGTTCTCTGCGTCGCCTGTGCCGCACCCGCGGCCCCCGCCGCCGAGGCGACCGAAGCCCCTGCCGCGGATGCAACCGAAGCCGTTGCCGCGGACGACGACTGGAGCTACATTCAGTCCAACGGCAAACTCGTAATCGGCATCACCGAGTACGAACCCATGAACTATTACGATGCAAGCGGCAAGCTCATCGGTTTTGACACGGAATTTGCCGAAGCAGCCTGCGCCAAACTCGGCCTCACGCCGGAGTTCGTCGTCATCGACTGGGACACCAAGGAACTGGAGCTTTCCAGCAAGAAGATCGACTGCATCTGGAACGGCCTCACCGTAACCGAAGATCGCAAAGCCAACATGGACTTCTCGACCTCCTACCTCAAGAACCAGCAGGTCGTCGTCGTTCTGGCGAGTGACGCGGCGAAGTATGCCGATGCCGCCAGCTTCGCGGGTCTGACCGTCGTTGCCGAAGCGGGCAGCGCGGGCGCCGCCGCCATCGCCGCCAACATGGCGGATGCGGACTTCGTCGAAGTGCAGGCGCAAAGCGATGCACTGCTCGAAGTCAAGACCGGCAAAGCAGCTGCAGCCGTCATTGACCTGACCATGGCAAACGCCATGACCGGTGAAGGCACGGACTACAGCGACCTCACGATTCTGCCGATCGAAATGCCGGGCGAAGAGTACGCAATCGGCTTCCGCGTTGGCAGCACCGCCACCGAAAAGTTCAACGAGATCATCACCGCGTTCAGCACGGACGGTACGTTTGATACCCTCGCGGCGAAATACGATCTGGCGGGTCTGCTGATCAAATAAGAAATCGCAATAGACTCTTTCCTTCGGAAGAACAAATAAGATACAATGGATTGCGGGGGAGGCGCACTCTCCCGCAATCGTCGTTTATAAAGGAATTGCCGCATGACGACTTTTATCTCCGTTTCGCTCAAGCTCCTTGAGGGCTTCGGCACCACGTTTCTGATCTTTGCGATCACGCTGCTCCTCGCGATTCCGCTGGGGCTGCCCATCGCGTTGTGCTCCATGAGCCGCTTCAAGCCCCTGCGCTGGCTTTCGCGCGGGTTCGTCTGGGTCATTCGCGGAACGCCGCTGATGCTGCAGGTGATCATCGTGTTCTACGGGCCGGACCTCATGGGCATGCCGAGCTCGCTGCCGCGGCTCAGCGCGGTGGTCGTCGCGTTTGTGATCAACTACGCCGCCTATTTTTCGGAAATCTACCGCGGCGGCATCGAGAGCATCCCCAAGGGACAGTATGAAGCGGGGCAGGTGCTCGGCCTGCGCAAGGGCCAGATCTTTACCCGCATCACGCTGCTGCAGGTAATCAAACGGATCATTCCGCCCATGAGCAACGAAATCATCACGCTGGTCAAGGATACCTCGCTGGCGCGCATCATTGCCGTCCGCGAGCTGATTATGGAGGCTTCCACGTTCATCAAGACGCAGGCGCTCCTCTGGCCGCTGTTCTACTCCGGCGCGTTCTATCTGCTCTTCTGCGGGCTGTTGACGATTCTATTCAACCGCCTTGAGAAGCGTCTCGATTATATTAAGGTGTAAGCAAATGCAACATATATTGGAAGTTGAAAATCTGGCCAAGCGGTTTGGCTCCGCAGAAGTGCTCAATAACATCGGCTTTTCGCTGACGCAGGGTGAGGTCGTGTCCATCATCGGCTCATCCGGCAGCGGAAAAACGACGCTGCTGCGTTGCCTTAACTTTCTGGAGCAGCCGGACGCCGGGCGCATCCTGGTCAACGGCGAAACCCTCTTCGACGCGAACGACCCCGCAACCAAGCTGGAGCGAAACCTGCGGCACAAGCGGCTGCACTTTGGTCTCGTGTTTCAGTCGTTCCATCTGTTTCCGCAGTATACGGCCAAGCGCAATGTCACGCTCGCCATGGAGCTGCACGCGAAGGAACGCTCGGATTACCGCGCAAACAAGAAAACAATTCTCGCGGAAATCGACGCGCGCGCGGACGCACTGCTTGCCGAGGTGGGCTTGAGCGACAAAGCCGCGCTCTACCCCTATCAGCTCTCCGGCGGTCAGCAGCAGCGCGTGGCGATTGCCCGCGCGCTTGCGCTGAATCCGGAGATTCTCTGCTTCGACGAGCCGACCAGCGCGCTCGACCCCGAACTCTCCGCCGAGGTGCTCGCGACGATTCGCCGGCTTGCGGACATCGGGCGGACGATGATCCTCGTGACCCACGAAATGAGCTTTGCCCGTCAGGTCTCCAGCCGTGTGCTGTTTATGGCGGACGGTCGGATTCACGAACAAGGCACGCCGGAAGAAATCTTCGGTTCGCCAAAGTCCCCCCGCCTGCAAAGCTTTCTCGCGAACGCATAGTACACACAAAAAAATAAGACGCTTCGGATGTTCCGAAACGTCTTTTTTCTTGCGTGTAATTTTGGGCTTATGCCTCTTCCGGCTTTGGCGGCATGCGTTTGCGGTAGTACCGCGCGTCAATCGGATCGAACCCAAAGCGCTGATAGAGCCCCTGCGCGTCCCGCGTGGCGAGTGTGCCGAACAACCCCTGCAGCAGTTCGTGCGAAACGATCAGATCGACCATCGCCTTACCCAGTCCCTGCCCGCGCACTCGTTCGTCGAGAATCACGTCCGCGAGCCAGTACATCGTGGCATAGTCCGTTACGCAGCGCGCAAACCCGACCTGCTCGCCGTCCTGATACACGCCAAAGCAGAGCGAGTGCTCAATGGAGCGCTCAATCGTCTCTCGGCTGCGCTCGCCCGCCCAATAGCTCGTTTTCAGCAGGGCGCAGATACGGTCAATCTGCAAGAGGTTCTTGTCGTCGCTGATGAGGGCTGTTCCAATCCTTCGTTCCATATGTTCGTTTGTCTCCAATGGTTCTGATTTTACTTTCAGTCGCAAAACGCGGCAATCTGTTCGATAATCCGCTCCGTCCGCTCCGGGCTCTGCTCGTCCTTCAGGCTGTGATCCACGCCGTCGATGATGCAGCAGCGGGTGTTTCGCTCTTCGCAGAACTTCGCGAGCGCCTCGCCCGTTAAAAATCGGTCCTGTGTGCCGAGCACGAGCGCAATGATCTGCGATTCCGGTCGAATGAGCCGCAGCGTCTCCGGCAGCGGCGTCAAATACAGCTGACGTGGCTCGCAGTCATACTCCCCTTCGGACAGCGCGGCAAGAATCGTGCCGAGACT
>JAYFPQ010000047.1:0-35544 GCA_034927595.1 Christensenella sp. | reverse complement strand
TGGCGGACTTGCGCTTTGGCGGCGTGAACCTCTGCCACATTACGAAACCGGGCTGGTTGGCCAACAGCGCGGATCCGACAAACTTCATTCCCGGGGGAATGTTCTTTACCTGCGGGCTCAAGAACGTTGGCCCGCAGACCGCGAGCGAACCCGCGCACGGCAGGCAGCGCTTTCTGCCCGCGGAACAATGCAGTTCGTTTGTCGGGCAGGAGAGCGGCGCGCTTAAACTCCGTCTGTATGGCGAAGTGCGGGAGGCGGGGTTGTTTTCGAAGAATCTGCTTCGCAAGCGCACGATTACGACCGAGTATAACAGCGGAAGAATCGTTCTGCACGACGAAATCGTGAATCAGGGATACGCTGACGAAGAGATCATGCTGCTGTATCACTTTAACACCGGCTATCCGCTGTTGGACGAGGGCGAGAAACTCGTTGCGCCCAGCACCGCGCAGACTGCGCGGGACGCCGCGTCCGAGGCGGCGAGGGGAAAGAGCAATTTGTTCGTAATGGACGCTCCCAAGGACTGCTACCCCGAACAGGTGTTTTACCACGACCTGAAAGCGGACGCACACGGCAATACCTTCTGCGCGCTGCAGAACGCGAAGCTCGGGATCGCCTTAAAGCTCTCGTTCAACAAGCAGGAATTGCCGGTTTTCACGCAGTGGAAGAGCATCGCTTCCGGCGATTATGTAATGGGACTTGAACCGGGCAACTGCCACGTCGAAGGAATGGACAAGGAACGCGCGCGCGGTACGCTCCAGGTACTCAAGGCCGGAGAAACCCGCTCGGTTACCATTACGCTGGACGTGCTCTCCGGTGCGGAAGAACTGGCGGCATTGCAGCAGGAGGCACAGACACTATGAAGGCAATGTATCTAAAAGCTCCTTATCAGTTTGAGTGCAGGGACGTTTCCCTGCGCGCGCCGGAACGCGATGAGGTTATCGTTCGCATTCGCGCCTGCGGATTCTGCGGACACGACCTGATCCTTGCGCGCTATGCGGCAAAGGACTGGCAACCGTTCGGGCATGAGTTCTCCGGTGTTGTCGAGGAGATTGGCGCGGGCGTGACCAACGTTGCCGTGGGCGACGAGGTCGCAATTGAAACCTCCACATTCAGCTTTTTGAGCGACGAGGCGAGAAACGGCCATCCGGAGCAGGATGTGCTCGGCCCGTCGTATATGAACATGCAGCACACCGCGATGGGCTTTGCCGAGCGTACGGTGGTTCCCGCCTGCCTCTGCATCAAAACGAGCGGAATCCCGTTTGAGCAGGCGTGTTTTCTGGAGCCGATGGGCGTTGCCTACGATTTGGCCCTGACCGCCGACATCCAGCTGGGCGACGACGTGCTGGTGATGGGACTGGGCTCCATTGGCCTCATGGCACTGCAGATGGCGAGGCGCAGCGGCGCGCGGCGCGTTTATGCCGCGGATCGAAGCTACCACACCGCAAAGCTCGAACTGGCGAAGGAATACGGCGCCGACGAAATCATCTGCACGGACGAGGTCGATCTGGCGGAATACCCATTTGCGCGCGGCAGGGTGGATCGCGTGCTGGTGACCACGCCGCCTTCAACCATCGATGTGGCGACGCGCGTTGCCAATGTGAGCGGAATTGTCGCATTTCTCGGCATCAGCTACGGCGATCAGGCGATGGTCGCGTTCGATTCCAACGTGGTGCACTTAAAGAAACTGCAAATCCGCGCGTCCAACGCGATTCCGGCGCTGTATTTTCCGCGCTGTATCGACCTGTTGCGCGCGGGGCTGGTGGACGTTTCCCGCCTCGTGACGCATACGTTTTCGCTGGAGCATGCGGCGGACGGGCTGACGCAATACATCGACGACCGGGAATCCGCAATCAAGGCTGTGATGATCAACACTGCAGAACCGATCGACTGACCACCACTACGACAACAGAGGAGAGAACAGGATGAAACCATACGATATTGTTGCGCTTGGCGAGCTGCTGATTGATTTTACAACCTGCGGAACCTCCGCAAACGGCATGCGTTTGTTTGAGCAGAATCCCGGCGGAGCGGTTTGCAACGTGCTTTCCGCGATGGCCCGACAAGGGGACAAGACCGCGTTTATCGGAAAAATCGGCAACGATATGCACGGCGCGTTTCTGAAAGAGTCCATCGAAAGCGTCGGCATCGACACGCGTGGCGTGATTGTGGCGGACGACGTCTTCACGACGCTTGCGTTCGTAGAGCTTTCGCCTTCCGGCGAGCGCTCGTTCTCGTTTGCACGTAAGCCGGGGGCGGATACGTGCCTTCGGGCGAGCGAGCTCGATGAAGAACTGCTCAAAAGCACGCGCGTGCTGCACATTGGTTCGCTGTCGCTGACCAACGAGCCGACGCGGAGCGCGACCTTGCGCGCCATCGAAATTGCCAAGGCGGCGGGCGCAATCATCTCCTACGACCCGAACTATCGCGCGCCGCTCTGGGACAGCGTGGAGACCGCCAAGGAGCAGATGCGTTCGCTCCTGCCCTATGTGGACGTAATGAAGCTTTCGGACGAGGAAACCGCCCTCTTGACCGACCGCGAGGACCCGGCGGAGGCGCTGCGGTTCCTCAACGACGCGGGCATCTCCTGCGCGGTGGTCACCATGGGGCCAAAGGGCGCGCTCGCGATGCTGCGCGGTGAAACGGCACAGGCGGAGCCGCACGACTGCGTCCGCGTGGATACAACCGGCGCGGGCGATGCGTTCTGGGGCGGTTTTCTGCACGGGCTGCTGCAAAGCAACAAGGCGATTTCCGCGCTCACGCTAAAGGAAGTCGCGGAGTTTGCGCGCTTTGCAAACGTGGTTGCGGCAATCTGCTGCGAGCGCAGAGGCGCGCTGCTCTCCATGCCGAGTGGGCAGGAAATTCAGCAGCGGCTCGGCTCGCGCTGATTTGGAACAAAGGAGAAACACATGCATCAAAAAGGAATTGCCGTCGCGGGGAATATGATCGTCGACGTGCTGTATCCCATTCTGGGGCACCCGAAACCGGGCGAGCTGACGACGATTACGGATGGAATTTCGCGCTCCACCGGCGGCGCGCTCTGCAATGTGATTGTCGATTTGGCAAAGCTCGACCCAACCATGCCGCTCAAGGCGCTGGGGCGCGTCGGCACGGACAAGGAGGGGGATTACGTACTCGAAAAGCTCCACGAGCAGAGCAACATAGACACCTCCCGCGTGCTGCGCGAGGGGCTGACGTCGTTTACCGCCGTGATGGCGGACACCATTGGCAAGCAGCGGACGTTTTATCATTATCGCGGCGCGAACGCGCGATTTTCGGAAGCGGACATCGACTGGGACAATCTGAACGTCGACCTGCTGCACGTTGGTTACATCCTTCTGTTGGATGCGCTGGATGAGCCGGACGAAACCTACGGCACCAAGATGGCGAAACTGCTGTACACGGCGCAGAGCAAGGGGATTTTGACGTCCATCGATGTCGTCAGCGAGTCCGGCGACCGATTCGGGCGAATCGTGCCGCCCGCGCTCCGGTATACGGACTATTGCGTCATCAACGAGCTGGAGGCCGAAGCGTCCACCGGCGTCGTGCTGCGCGACGAGACCGGCGCACTGCTCAAAGGTAAACTGCGCGATGCGCTTCTCAAGATCAAGGAGCTGGGCGTGTCCCGCTGGGCGGTAATCCATTCGCCGGAGGGCGCGTATGGTGTGGACGAGAATGGCCGCTACATCGAAACCGAGAGCGCGCCGCTAGAGCGGAGCATGATCAAGGGCACGGTCGGCGCGGGCGACGCGTTCTGCTCCGGCGTGCTATATGGCGCCTATTGCAACCGAACACTGGAAGAGGCAATTGAGCTTGGCAACGCGGCGGCCGCCTGCTCGCTGACCGAGAGCGGCGCGACGGAAGGTATGCGCACCGCGTCAGAGGCGCTGGCGTTTTGCGGCGAACTGCGCGAACAAGCGAAAACGAGAGGATAAGAGATGTCGGATCAAATTAAACAGGCAGTCATATACGGGGCCGGAAACATCGGCCGCGGATTCATTGGCATGCTGCTGAGCCAGAGCGGTTATCGGGTAACGTTTGTCGACGTGGCAAAGCCGATTGTCGAGGCGCTTCATCAGCGGGGGAGCTATCCGGTGCGAATACTCGGTTCAAACGCACACGAGGATATAACGGTGGAACACGTGGACGCCGTGGACGGGACGGACGCAACCGCAGTGGCGGAAGCAATCGCAAATGCGGACGTGATGGCAACGGCGGTTGGCGCGAACATATTGCCGCGTATATCGAAGAACATTGCTCCGGGAATCCAGCTGCGAAAGGCGCGCGGCGGCAAACCGCTGAACATTTTAATCTGCGAAAACCTGATGGACGCGAATGTCGCGCTGGAGGGCTGGATTTCGGAATCGCTCGACGAAAGCGAGCGGGTCTGGATGAAACAAAACGTTGGTTTCGTGGAAGCGTCGATTGGGCGGATGGTTCCCGTGCAAACGCCGGACATGCAGAGCGGCGATCCGCTCCGCGTCTGTGTCGAGCGATATGGCTATCTACCTGTGGATCGGGACGCGTTTCGCGGTGAACGACCGAACATCGAAAGCATGGTGCCGTTTTCGCCCTTCGATTTTTATATTCGTAGAAAGCTCTACATCCACAACATGGGACACGCGACCTGCGCCTATCTGGGATTGTATGCTGGAAAAGAGTTTATCTTTGAGGCGATTGACGACGCGGACACCGCCTGCATCGTGCAAAACGCCATGCTGGAGAGCGCGGAGGCGTTGTCGAAGAAGTATGCAGTTCCGTTGGACGAAATCCTGCGGCACATTCAGGATCTGCTGTTTCGCTTTACCAACCGCGCGCTCAAGGACACCTGCGCTCGCGTTGGCGCGGACATTCCGCGAAAGCTCTCTCCACAGGATCGCCTGATTGGTTCTGCGAAGCTTTGCGTCGAGCAGCGCGTTGTACCGGCCTATCTTTGCGTCGGCGCGGCGGGCGCAATCTATGAGTATTTACGGCAAAACGAGATGTCGCAAACGGGTGAACACGCGGCGGAGGTATTACAGCAGCTTTCCGCGCTGGAAAACGCCGAATTAAGCGGTAGGATTCTGGAGTACTACGCCCAATTTGCCGCCGGAGAGCCGATTGCGAGCATTCGGCGCGCGGCGCAGCGGGTGAAAGCGGAGAATCACCACGACGTGGTATAACAATAGGCGAAAGAGAGCATCGTTTCGTTCAAACAGAAGGAGAACAACCATGAAAACAACCGCGGTGCGCCTGTATGGCGCAATGGACTTACGAATGGACACGTTTGACCTGCCGGAGATCGGCGACGACGGAGTTCGAGTCGAGGTGATTTCCGACAGCATCTGCATGTCGAGCTATAAAGCCGCGCTGCAGGGCACGGCGCACAAGCGCGTGCCAAAGGACGCGGCAGAGCATCCGGTGATCATCGGCCACGAGTTCTGCGGAAAGATTGTCGAAGTAGGTAAAAACTGGCAGCACAAATACCGCGTGGGCGAGCACACCGCCATTCAGCCCGCGCATTTCTACAAAGGCTCGCTGCTTGCGCCGGGCTATTCCTACCAGTATTGCGGCGGGGCCGCGACCTACGTCAACATTCCCTTCGAAACGCTGGCGATGGATTGCCTGCTGCCCTACCGCAGCGATACCTTCTTTTATGGATCGCTGGCGGAGCCGATGAGCTGCATCATCGGTACGTTTCACGGCATCTACCATACCACGCTCGGCAGCTATGAACACCGCATGGGCATCGTCCCCGGCGGAAAGCTCGCCCTGCTTGCGTCCGTGGGGCCGATGGGACTGGGCGCAATCGACTATGCGCTCCATTGCGACCGCAAACCGGGACTAATTGTGGTGACGGACATTGACGACGCCAGGCTTGCGCGCGCCGAGAGCATCTATTCTGTGGAACACGCGAAATCGCTGGGAATTGAGTTGCACTACCTCAACACCGCGAAGGTGGACGATCCCGTCGCCGCGCTCAAGGCACTCACGGGAGGCACCGGCTTTGACGACGTCATCTGCTTTGCACCCGTCAAGCAGGTGGTCGAGCAGGCGGACGCAATCCTCGGGTTCGACGGTTGCCTGAGTTTCTTTGCGGGCCCGACCAACACCGCGTTCAAAGCGGAACTGAACTTTTATGATGTGCACTATACCTCGCACCATGTCCTCGGCACGACCGGCGGCAATACGGACGACATGCGCGAGGCAATTTCGCTCATGAACGAGGGCAGAATCAATCCTGCGGCCATGATTACGCACATCGGTGGGCTGAACTGCGCGGCGGAGACAACGAAGAATCTGCCGAGCATTCCCGGCGGCAAGAAGCTGATCTATACGCATCTCGATTTGCCGTTGACCGCGTTGTCGGATTTGGAAACACTCGGTCAGAGCGACCCGCTGTTTGCGGAGCTTGGGCGATTGGTCAAAGAGAACAACGGGCTTTGGAATGCACTGGCCGAGCACTATTTGCTGGAGCACGCAAAGCGCATCGACTAAGAACCGTTCGATTATTCTATAACCTCCGTCAAGAAACAAGGATACAAACAACAAGAAACCGCCCGAAAGGGCGGTTTCTTGTTGTTAAGAGCGTTGGTCGCAGACCGTGCCGCTTATTCCTCTTCCTTGGTGAGGCTGCCCTTCTTCGGGCGAATTTTGGCGTAGGCAAACAGCAGCAGCGTGCCGATGACGCCGCAAGCAACCGTGTTCCAGAGGCAGGCCATCGCGCCCTGCGTGAACACGAGGTTGACGGGTTCGGCATAGATCACGATGTCGAGCACGGGCGCGACAACGATCCACGCAATGATATTGGCAAGGATCTGGTAGATGTTGAAGCGAAGCACGTCTTTACCGGAGAACTCGCCTTCGTCCGCGCGAATCTTGGTGTGTACGAGACCGACAAGGAACATCGAGACGCCGCTGGCAATGACCCAGCTCCACCACGGCGAACCATACTGCAGTCCGTCCGAGATTGCGTGGCCGATGAACGCGATGAGTCCGCCCGCGATGGGTCCAAACAGCGCCGCGAAGAACGCGCCGAGACCGTATGCCGTCTGGATGGATGTTTCGGGAATGCCGCTCGGCACCTTCACATACATGAACAGCAGCGCGAACAGCGCCGCGCCGAGGCCGGTTGCGACGATGGTCTTGGTCGTAACCTTAAACATTTTCTTCATCTGACAATACCTCCCATTTTCTCTTTCTGGTTTTGGCTCTGAACTGGACGAATCCTCATCGTATGAATTGTATCCGTTCAGCTTCATATTAGGCATATCGTATACGATTTGTCAAGCGACCACAAGCCTCAACAAACCGTCGCGACCAAGCGGGGGAGATCAGGCTTTCGTGAAGCGGACGCGCCAGCTCGCGCCGAAGCCGAGCGCGTACTTCTGTTCAAAACTGCCGCAGCTTACCGCGAGCGCAATCTTCATCAGTTCGTTGTTGTAGATGATGGGTTCGCCCGGCTTGGCAAAGCCGAAGCTCTTGTGGAAGAGCACGGTTTGATCAAACACCTTGTCTCCATCGTGCGAAACTTCGACGCGGATATGATCTCCGTATGCAAAGCCGCAGTCGAAGAACACGCGCGTCGGGATGTTCGTCCAGAGGTTGCCAAAATTCGGGTCGTCGATTTCGAAAATGCCTTCCGCAACGTCCTGTGCAACCTTGGGTTCGAGGATTTCGTGCCGAACGATCTCGCTGACGGGATAGGCGGGGCCCACGCCTTCAAAATCGATGATGCCGCTCGCGAGGCGCGCCGCCGTGTAGCCAAATAGATCGCGCCCGTGAAAGATCGCTACGCCTTCAGTGTCCTTGCCGCGTAGGCGGTTGACCGTTTCGTCGATCTCGCGCACCTCGAGCACGCCCATCTCGCGGTCGATGTGCGTCAGCGCGCCGTTGTCCGGCGTGACGACATAGTAGCCGCCCGCGACCTTCGCCACGCAGGCTCTGCGCGCGGTGCCAACGCCGGGATCGACCACTGAGACGTAGATCGTTCCCTCCGGCCAGAAACGTAGGCTCTGGTAGAGACGGTAGCTTGCGCTCCAGGTGTCGTATTGCGGCAGCTCGTGCGTGCCGTCGAAGATTTCCAGTTCGCGGTCAACGGTCTTCACCACGCCGTACATGGAGCTGACCGCGCCTTCCTTATAGGTAAAGTCGGTTTGAAATACGAGTATGGGTTTCATGTCTATTCTCCTTGTATTCTATCGTTAGTGTCAAATAAACGGGTTCCAGAATTTACTGTGATTGACAAACACGCTCAACGCGATGGTGCCGAGCAGCAGGGCCAGCGCCAGCCCGAGCGCGATCAGATCGTTCCGTTTGAGCGGCTTTGCCGCATACCAGGTGCGCTTCTTCTCCTTGCCGAACCCGCGCAGATCCATCGTGTTTGAGATGGTTTCAATTCGATCCAGCGTGGAGAAGACCAGCGGAATCGTGATATTGAGAATGTTCTTGATGCGCTTGCCGAGCTTCTCCTTTTTGGAAAGGTCGAGGCCCCGGCTTTGTTGGGCGGCGGAGATATCCTGATAGTCGCGGATCAAATCTGGAAAATAGCGCAGCGTCAGCGAAAACGCAAACGCCGCTTTGTAGTTCACGCCCGCGCGGTTGATGCTCGCGGCCAGCTCGCTGGGGTTCGTCGAGAGACCGAAGAGGCTGCCCAGCGGCACGACGGAGGCATACTTGAGCGTCTTGGTCACCTGATAGAGCATCTGCTCGCTCGTGACCACATACCGCCCGAAGATGCGAAAGAGCACATGCTCCGTGCCGTAGATCTGCGTGCCGTAGGTCGGGCTAAAGAGAAACGTCAGCACGAAATTGAACAGTAGAAAGACCAGCACGTAGAGCAGCATCAGCTTGATCTGCCGAAACTGAATCTGCGACATTCGCAGGAACACCAGCGAAAGTACCATAATCACCGCAATGGCGCGCACGTCGTAGGAAAACATCACCGCCGCGGTGAGAAACAGAAAGCAGAAGAGCTTGGTCAAGCCCGAAAGGTCGTAGATGACGTTGTGTCGCTCGACATAGTCAAAGAGTTTCGCTTTCATCGCGCCGTGCTCCTCTCATAGTCGATAAAGTGCTGCACAAACGCCTCGTAGTTCGAAATGCCCGCGCGCGTCGCGAGTTCGTAGAGCGAAGTGACCTTCAAACTCGCCTGTGTTGCGATTTCGCCGCTGGTCAGCGCGCGCACCGCGGTGCCGTCGTGCAGAATTTCGCCCGCATGTAGTACGATTGCGTGCGGCGTGTACTCCAGCATCAGATGCATGTCGTGCGTAATGAGCATGATCGTGGTTCCAGCCGCGTTGAGCGAGCGAAGGAACTCCATAATCTCCGTATAGTGCCGGTAATCCTGCCCCGCCGTGGGCTCGTCGAGAATGATCAGCTCGGGTTCGAGCACAAGTACGCTGGCGATGGTTACGCGCTTCTTCTGCCCGAAGGACAGCGCGGAGATTGGCCATTTTCGAAACGGGAAAAGTCCGCAGATTCGGAGCGCTTGTTCTACGCGCGGCTTAATCTCCTCGTCGCTTAAACCGCGAAGCTTCAGCCCCAGCGCAACCTCGTCAAAGATCATGGCCTTGCAGATCATCTGATTTGGGTTCTGCATGACGTAGCCGATCTTGCCGCTGCGCTCATGAATCGTCCAGGCATCCATCGTTTCTCCACGGAAGCGGAGGTTTCCCTCCGGGTCCTTGCAGATGCCCGTAATCACCTTGGCGAGCGTGCTCTTGCCCGCGCCGTTGGTGCCAACGAGGCTTACCATCTCGCCCGCTTCAATGGAGAAGTTCAGGTTTTTCAGGATCGGGCGCTGCTCCACATAGCGGTAGCTCAGCCCGCTTGCCTCCAGAATCGATTCCTTTGCGGGCTGTTTCTCCCGCTCCGGTTGCGCGGCGTCCCAAGCGCAGACGGCGTTCCGAACGGCCTCGACATCCAGCGTGTCAATGCGGCCCGCGTGCAGTGCCTCCGTGACCGGTACGCCCGCGTATTTCAGCGCAGTTACATAGAGTGGCTCGCGGATGCCGAGGGATTTGAGAATATCCGCCGCCATCAGCGCGTCCGGCGAAAGATCGGCGACAATCCGGCCTTCCGACATGACGATCACGCGGTCGATCCGGCGGTGGAGCACGTCCTCCAGCCGGTGTTCAATGATGACCACCGTCTTGTGGTAGTCCTGATAAATCTGGTCGATCAGCTCAATGGCAGTCTTGCCCGTCGCGGGGTCGAGGTTTGCCAGCGGTTCGTCGAACAGCAGCGCCTCCACCTCGTGCACCATCACGCCCGCAAACGATACTCGCTGCTTTTGCCCGCCGGAGAGCTCAAACGGGGAGGCGCTGAGCAGTCCGTCCATGTTGACCATTGCGGCGGTCTTGCGGACGACTTCCTTCATTTCGCCCTGTTTGACGCACTCATTTTCCAGCGCAAAGGCAATGTCCTCGCCCACCGACAGGCCGATGAACTGCCCGTCCGGGTCCTGCAGGACGGTGCCGACATGCTGGCTTAGCGCGAACAGGCTGGATTGCTTCGTCTCAATGCCGCAGACAGTCAGACTGCCCTGCATTTCTCCGGGATAGGAGAAGGGGATGAGTCCGTTGATGCAGTTGCCAAGCGTGCTCTTTCCGCTGCCGGATGGGCCGACGATGAGCACCTTTTCGCCCTCGTAGATGGTCAGATTGATGTTGTGGAGCGTCGGTTCCGCCTGCGAAAAATACTGAAACGAAAAATCCCGAAACTCGATGACCGGTTTACGGTTCAATTCCACGGTGCGGCTCCCTTCCTGCGGATTTTTGCACCGCGATGGTCCAGGGTGCTCCGGTGCCGACGTTGTAGGCGCGCGCAAAGTCACCCTGATTGATCGCAACCGCCATGCGGTCGAGGCTGTTGACGTAGACGAGCGGCTCGCCGACAAACGCGTCCGCAAACGAGCGGGCGTAGATCAGCGAATTGCGGTAGACGAGGCGCGCGCCGTTCATAATCTTGATCTCGACGAAATCGCCGTGTTTAACGCCGAGCCGGAGAAAGAGTTCGCGCGGAATGCTCGTCCAGAGCGAGCCGAAGCGTACATCCAGCACGTCGATGTCCCCACGGATGCAACCATCCTCGAGGAGGGGCTCGTCCATTGGCAGTTCGACCACGCTCGCAGGGTCCACCTCGGGGCCGACGCCCGCAAAATCGATCACGCCACTAGCAAGGCGCGCGCCGGTGTATGCGTAGATGTCCCGCCCGTGAAAGGTGTAGCTATCGCCCGAACCCGGCAGGCGATTGACGCGCTCGTCAATCTCCCGCGCGGCGACGATGCCGCTGATGTGTTTCACGTGCGTGAGCGTGCCGTTGTCCGGCGTAATGATGTATTGCCCCGCGCGGGTTTCGACCGCGATGCTGCGGCGCGTCGAACCGACGCCCGGGTCCACCACGGAGACGAACACCGTACCCTTTGGCCAGTAGCCAACCGTCTGGATCAGGCGGTAGCTCGCCTCCCAGGCGTTGTACTGGGGAATTTCGTGTGTCAAACTGGAGATGTTGAGCTGCTCGCAGACGGAGTACGCAACGCCGTACATGGCGCTGACCGCGCCATCCGCGAGGCCGAAGTCGGACATGATGACGAGGGGTTTCATAATTGTCCTCCCTGTTTAGAAATTGGGGTTACCGGGCTAGAGCCGCACGGTGTAGCTGATCTTATAATATTCCGGACGCATGTAGTGCTTGCAGCGCGCAATCGGTGTTCCGTCCGCGCTGTAGAGCAGGCATTCCAGCAGGTGCACGGGCGAGTTCTCCTCCACCTGCAGATACTCCGTCTCCGTTTCGTTGACGAAGATGAGTTTGAACGCGATGGTTTGATAGCTCGCGAGTGTGTAGAGGTCTTCACTCAGGAAGCGATTCATCGCGTCCGCAGAGGAAACGTCCACCTGCATGCGGGAGAGGAACTTCACCGGCACCTGGACAAACGAGTATCCAATGACGGTGTCGCCGCATTGGTACACCAGATAGCTCGCCAGCAACAGATCGCTCTTGCCGAGGTCGAGCTTGCTCTGCGCAATGTCCGTTGGCGGCGTAAAATTGTAGGAGATATCGGTCTTGTCGATCAAGACGGTTGGAAACGCGGCCAGTGGATTGGAGGACGCCGCGTTCTTCGGCTCCTCCTTTTTCTCCACAACCAGCGTGCCCTTGCCGCGCGAACGTACCAAAAGGCCATCCTCGCAGAGGATGGCCATTGCTTGCCGCAGGGTGTTGCGGCTGACGTTGTATTTTTGCGCGAGCGCGATTTCGCCGGGCAGGCATTCGCCCTGCGGGTATACCCCGTTGACGATATCCGAGAACAGGGAGTTATAGATTTCTACATAGGCCGGTACGCTTGTCGGTTGCAAATGAATGTTCATACACCGCGCCTTTCGTGTTTTCAACGCAATTGTATGACATGTTCAACATTTCGTCAAGAAGGATATTCGAGTATTTTACAACAAAAAGAAACAAAATGTGCTCTAAATATAAAAGATAGGCAGGTTGTTCACCAATTTAGAAGAAACCGGCAGACGCATTCCAGAAAACGCAAATTCGATCCGCAGGACAACAGCGGAAGTTTCGAGATAGGATATACAGCGAATCGATTTGCAGTTGAAAGCGACAAAATTGTACTATTGCCAGCAAAGGAATACAATTTTCGCAGACCGAATCCACGTATAATGAGAAAAAACAGCAAGGAGCACCCTATGAAACAGCCCAAAGACATCTTGTTTGCTACGCTGAGACACGAAGAGACGGAGCGCGCGCCGTGGGTTCCGTTTGCCGGCGTTCACGCGGGTAAACTGATTGGTGCAAACGCAACCGAGGTGTTGACGAACGAGGATACGCTGGTCAATGCACTGCTGGAGGTCAACAAGCTCTATAAGCCGGACGGCCAGCCGGTTGTCTTCGACCTGCAACTTGAGGCAGAGGTGCTCGGCTGTGAGCTGGTTTGGGCGGAATTCGGCCCCCCGTCGATTAAAACGCATCCGCTGGAGTCCACGATGACCGTGCCTTGCGCGTGCACGCTTCCTTCGCAGGAGGACGGGCGTATTCCAATGGTGCTCTCCGCAATGCGCCGCATGAATGCGGCGGTTGGCGAAACAACCGCGCTCTATGGCCTGATCTGCGGTCCGTTTACGCTCGCGAGCCACCTGCGCGGCAACGATATCTTTATGGATATGTACGACGACGAGGACTACGTGAAGGAGCTTCTGGCGTACTGCGCCGAGTGCGGCAAGCGCATGAGCAGCTACTACATAGAAGCCGGAATGGACGTCATCGCGATTGTCGACCCGCTGGTGTCGCAGATTTCGATCAAACACTTTGGCCAGTTCCTGCACGAGCCGTTTGCCGACCTGTTTTCGCATATTCGCCAGAGCGGGGCATTCTCGTCGTTCTTTGTTTGCGGAGATGCAACGAGAAATATTGAATCCATGTGCAAAACCGGTCCGGATTCGATTTCCATCGATGAAAACGTGGATATTGTCGCGGCAAAGGAAGTTACGGATCGCTATCAGATTGCCATTGGCGGCAACATTCCTCTGACTTCGGTTATGCTGCACGGTTCGCAGCAGGACAACATGAAGTACGTCGTGGATATGCAGGATCGCGTGGGAACAAGCCGCAACTTCATTGTCGCACCCGGATGCGACATGCCTTACGCGGTGCCGGTTGAAAACGCGATTGGCGCGGCGCAGGCGGTTCTCCAGCGCGACGATACCAGGAAGATGGTCGAAAACTACACGTCTGCAACGTTTGACATGGAAGTAACGCTACCGGACTACGAACATCTGCAGCGTCCGCTGGTCGAGGTGTTTACGCTGGACTCGGCAACCTGCGCGGCGTGCACCTATATGATGGCGGCGGCGGACATCGCAAAAGAGCACTTTGGCGAGGCGATCGATCTGGTGGAGTACAAGTTTACGCAGAAGGAAAACATCGCCCGCTGCATGAAAATGGGCGTAAAAAATCTGCCGTCGATCTACATCAACGGCACGCTCAAGTTCTCCTCGATCATTCCGAGCAGGGAAGAGCTGCAAACGGCAATCGAGACAGTGCTGAAATAACACCATCGCATTCTGCGCGGGAAACGCAGGCGTTCTCATTATGGAAGTGTTCATGATCAGGCAATGAGGAAGAATCGAGGGCGACATGACGGATTTCTATCTGATCACCGGATTCCTGGGCGCCGGAAAAACGACGCTGCTTCGGGCGATTCTTTCGCACTTTCGCGGCAAAAAGATGCGGCTGATCATCAACGAATTCGGAAAAGTTGGCATGGATGGAACGCTCTTGCGTGATTATGGCGCGGATCTTGCCGAAATTGTCAACGGCTCAATCTTTTGCGTTTGCAAGCTCGACCAGTTTGAGCGCGCATTGGCGGAAGCAATGTTGGGTGAGCCGGACGTCATCCTGGTGGAGACCAGCGGCCTTAGCGATCCGGGATCGATTCGTTCCATATTGGCGGAATATGAGCGCATAGGCTCGCTGCGCTACCGCGGCGCAATCTGCCTCGTGGATGCGCTTCGCTTTCCCAAGGTGATTGACACCGCGCGCGCCTGCAAAAAACAGCTGGCCGTCTCCGACGTCGTGCTGCTCAACAAGTGCGATCTGGTGAGCGAGGACGTATGCGCAGCGGTCGAATCCAGAATCAAAGGGCTTTGCCTCGCCCCGGTGTTGCGAACGACGTATGGCGCGATCTCACAGGAGTTGCTGGAACGTCTCGAACCGTTGAACCACGCGATTGAGATCGATCAGCGCCCAGACCTGACGCTGCAAAAAGAGAGTATCGTTCTTTCTGATCGATGTACGAGCAGTCAGGTACGGCGCATCCTCGCGCATCTTGCGGAGGATACCTACCGGATCAAAGGCTTTCTCGATCTGGCGGACGGCAGATTCCTCGCGGACTGCGTCGGCTCGAACATTCAGGTGTCGCGGTACGATGGCCAACTGGCGCAGGCGAACCAGCTGACCCTGCTGGCGGGAGAAGGCATGCCACTGCGGCAGGCAATCCGGCAGATGCTCGCTGAATTTGGCGACTATGTGGTCTGGCAGAAGGGGAAGCCAGAGGAATAGCACGAGGAGAGTTTATGAATAACATCGTTTAAATACAACAACAGGGTGCCTCAAGTGGGCACCCTGCTTGATTGTATAGGCGAATTTTAGTCCTTTACCATGCGATAGATCGCGAGCACATCCTGCCAATAGAGCTTCTTCAACCCGCCGAGGGGGCGTTCCTTGCCGGTTGCCGCGCCGGTCGATTTCTTCGCCATCTCCTCAAAACACGATTCGTCAATGCCGAGTTCCTTCAGGGTACTAGGCAAGCCCAACCGCGCGAAGAAGGCGCAAAGCCGCGCAATTCCCTCTTCGACAATCGCGTCGGGATCGCGAAGACTGCCCTCGACGCCCATCACGTGGATCGCGAATTGCACGAACATCGGGACGTTGTCCTTGTACACATATCGCATCCAGGCAGGCGTTAATACGGCGAGTCCGGCTCCGTGCGCAACATCGTAAAGGGCGGACAGCTCGTGCTCCATGCGGTGGCAAGCCCAATCCTGCGCGCGGCCCATGCCGAGAAGGTCGTTGTGTGCAACGGTACCGGCGAAGCCGAGCTCGCTCCAAGCATCGTAGTCCTGCTTGTTGGCGAGCGCGTACGGCGCATTTCGCAGAAGCGTTTTCAGCGTTGCCTCGCACAGACCGTCGGTTAGATCCGTGTGTACGGTGCTGGTGAAGTAGCGCTCGAACACATGGCTCATCATGTCCGCAACGCCGAAACCAATCTGGCTTTCGGGCAGCGTATAGAACAACTCCGGGTTCATGATGCTGAAAACCGGCCGAATCAGCGGGCTGGCATAGGGGGACTTCAGCTGCTTTTCCTCATTTGTGATGACCGTGTCGCCGCTCGATTCGCTGCCCGAGGCCGGAATCGTGAGAATGGTTGCGATTGGCAGCGCGCGCGCAACTGGATCACCGGAGCAAAAGACATCCCAAATATCGCCGTCGTAATACAAACCCATCGCGATTGCCTTTGCGGAGTCGATGACGCTCCCGCCGCCGACGGCGAGAATGAGCTCGACCTGCTCCTTTCGGCAGAGCGCAATGCCTTCGTGCACCAGCGAAAGCCGCGGATTCGGCAGCACGCCGCCGAGTTCGACGAAATCGACGCCGCTGTTCTGGAGCGAAACGAGGATGCGGTCGTATAATCCGCTTTTCTTTACGCTGCCGCCGCCGTAATGCAGAAGGATCTTCTTTGCCAGCGGTTGAATGCGGCTGCCGACCAGGTTCTCTTCTCCCTTGCCAAAGAAGATGCGCGTTGGCGCATAGTAATCAAAATTCAACATAACATACTTCCTTTGCTTTGGCGATTGGAACCGGCGGAATCCAGTCGGTGCGGACGGCTGCCCGAAAACGGAGGTTCAGCAGGAGGTTTCGCAGGTGCCCGCCGTCGGCTGCTCGGTTTCCGGAGTGTCGAAGTAACGCGCCAGATCATACGGCGCGAAGATGCCTTTTTCCGTAACGACGCCGTCGCAAAGTTTCGGCGGTGTAATGTCGAAGGCGGGATAATATCCCTTGATGCCCGCTTGCGTCGTTTTGATGCCCATCGCGCTCATCACGAGCTCCGGGTCGCGCTCCTCAATGACGACGGAATTGAGATTCGGGTGGCTGGGGTTGGGGGTTCCTGTCACGAAGTATGGAATGCCCCAGTACTGCGCCGCGAGCGCGATTTGGAAGGTTCCAACCTTGTTGATGATGTGTCCGTCCATGGTGATGACGTCCGCCGCAGAGGTAAACAGATCGACCTTCTTCTGCTGCATCGTATACCCCGGCATATTGTCCGAAATCACGGTCACGTCAAACCCCATGTCGCCTGCGACAGAGGCGGTCAGACGAGCGCCCTGAAAATAGGGCCGCGTTTCGGGGCAGATGACCTTTATGGCGTTTCCGCGTTCGCGGCATTCGCGCAGCATGGTGCCAATCACCGTCTCCGCAAAGCACTGGGTCATAATCGTTCCGTTCATCGGGATTTTGTCCGCCAGCAGCTTGCCGATGACGGTATATCGCTGATAATTCTCTTCAATCTGGTCAAAAGCGTTCTGTTGCAGCGCCTCGACCAGCCGCAGCCCGGTGCGACCGATGGCAATCTCGTTGCGCGCAACGTTCATTGCGCGCCCGGTGACGCGCTCCATCTTTGCGGAGGTGGTCGGGCGGGCATGCGAGAGGACGTATGCCGCTTTCTCCAGATACACAATCAACTCCGCTTCGGCAAGACCCTGCGCCTCGAATGCGGCGAGCGCCATGCCCATTGCCGCGGCAAGATAGGGGCCGCCGCTCTGCGTCACCATGTCTGCAATTGCCTGCGCAACTTCGGTATAATGGTGACAGATTACATACTCTTTGCGAACGGGATAAATACGCCGGTCGAGAATCTGTACGGCGCCCGCTTCATACCACGCAACATTCTCATATCGAAGCAGGAAGCCCACTCCGTCGTCTGCTCGTTTCATAATGACCCTCCTAATCTGCTTAGCCGCGCATCGCGGCCAGATGTTCCGGGCTGATCGTCTTGATTGCGCCGTTTCCGATTGCGATGGAGCAAATCTTTGCGGAGTCCTCCAGATAAATCGAGCGGGTATGCGCGCGCGTTAAGGTGTCGCCGACGGCGAGCGTGCCGTGGTTTGCAAGCAAGCACGCATAGCGATCGCTCAGCACCTTTACGGCTTCCACTCCGAGCGCATCGGTTCCGGGCAGCGCAAATGCGGCCAGCGGCACGTCGCCGCCGAGAAACGGCACCATTTCAATCATAATGGCGGGGATTGGCGCGTTGTTCACCGCAAACGCCGTCGCATAGGGGGAATGCGTGTGGATAACGGCATGGACTTCGGGCTTCAGCCGGTAGATGGCCGCGTGCATCCGCCATTCGGAGGAAGGCGCATGCTTGCCTTCCAAAACCGTTCCGTCCGGCTGAATGACGACCATATCCTCGGGTGTAATTGTTTCGTATGCAATGGAGGTTGGCGTAATTACAATGACTCCGTTATCGTAAACACTCAGATTGCCGCTCGTGCCTGCAAAGAGTTTTTCGGCATAGGACTGCTTTGCATACTGGCAAACTTCCTGCTTCATTTGTTCAATCGTCATATTCGGTTCGTTCCTTCCTGATTCTGCTTTCGTGTATGTTTCAATCGATTTAGGACAGCCAGTACAGCGGCTTCGGGTCCAACGTGAATCCGAGTTTCTGCTGCAGCGCGAGGGACGCGGTGTTGTCCGTCAGCACGTGGCAATACGGGAGGCGATCGTTTTGAAGGCACCAGTTGATCACCTGGGATTCCAGCGCTTCCGCGATGCCACGGCGGCGGTACTCCGGCACTACTTCGAGCAGGCCGATGGCGCCTTCTTCGTGCACCCCGGCAAAGCCCGCGCAGTTGCCGTCGACAAACGCGCCAATCATGTATTCGCAAATCCGCGCAGAAATGTGTTCCGGGTTGGCACCCGGATGATGATAGTTCTGTAACACAAACGGCATATCGTCGAGGGTCAGCTGCCGGAGTTGAATGTCGGTTCGCTCCTGCTGGATTGGCCCGTTCGTATAAACGGCTTGGTAGCAGTCGAAGCATTCCCGAAACGTTCCGTCCCCCAGCAAGGCGTCCCGAACGGATGGCTCGCAGACCAGCGCGGCAAAGGTGTCCGAAAACAACGCGGGGTTCGACACCGTTCCCGCCGCATAGACGAGCCGGCGCCGCTTCAGCACGATTCCGTCGGCGGCGCTATACAGAATGGAAGCGCCGAGCTTCTGAAAATCCTGCAGAAACCGATAGCGCAGGGGGTTCTCTTGTACCCATCGGGATACTTCTGTCATGCAAATACCTTCTAAGGCGTGATTCGCCTGCTTCCAAAGTCGATTGGCTGGCACACGCGATCGGTGCGCCATTGATTATATCTTGTTGAATTCGATTCACAGTCAACAGTAAAGTGCATTTTGTTATCGCAACAAAACAAATATAGCACACGTATTCCTGCAATGTCCAGTACAATCTTGTCATATTGTGATATGCTAAGACAAAAAGAAGCACAAAATAGGAAAATCGTGTTTAAAGTTGATCTCGTTTGTTCGTTTGACTTTAAAAACAACACATGATACAATGATAAAAATCTACAAATGAACATTTCGTTACATCCAGTATCGATCATCGGAGGGTAAAAATGGAATACTCCTATCGCTATTTTGAGCAGATTGCCGACTTTTTGAAGACGAAAGTCGACTACATGCCCCAGATTGCCATTATCCTCGGTTCCTGTTTGGGGCCTTTTGCGGAGCAGATTGAAAATCCTGTTGTCGTGGATTACAAGGATATTCCAAACTTCCTGGTATCGACGGTGGCGTCGCATGCGGGTAAGATGATCTTTGGAACGATCTGCGGACGCAAAGTGGTCTGCATGTCCGGCCGATTCCACAATTACGAGGGATATTCCTTTGAACAGCTCGTCATTCCGATACGTGTGTTCAAGCTGCTTGGCGTGGAGACCACCATACTGACCAATGCAGCAGGGGGAATCAACGTGGACTATCGCCCCGGCGACGTCATGATTCTTTCCGATCACATCAAGATGAACGGGGACAGCCCGCTGAGGGGCAGAAACGTGCCGGAGTTCGGCCCGCGGTTCTTCAGCACGGTGGACATGTACACCCCGCGGTTACGCGAAATCGCGAAACGCTGCTCGTCCGCCAGCGAACTGACCGTCCACGAAGGCGTATACTATTTCTACAGCGGCCCGCAATTTGAAACGCCGGCCGAGATTCGAGCCTTCCGTGCGCTCGGCGCGGATGCGGTCGGCATGTCCACCGTGACCGAAGCGCTGACCGCCGCGCACTGCAACATGCCGATTCTGGCGCTGGCCGTGATCACAAACATGGCGGCGGGGGTTATGGACGTGCCGTTTACAAGCCAGGAAGTGAACGAGACCGCAAAGTCCATTTCGCAGCAGTTCAGCGAGTACGTAAAGTCGATCATTCGGGAACTATAGGAGACAATATGAAACAACTCTTCAAAAACTGCGACATTCTGGCAACGGAGAACGGCGCATTCCGCGTGATTCGAAATGGATTTCTCGGCATCGACGGAACCATCATCGACTACATTGGGGAAACGCGGCCGGTGCAGGCATACGACTCCGAAAAGGACATGCGCGGAAAGCTGCTTGCGCCCGGTTTGATCAATTGCCACGGGCATTCGCCAATGGTTCTTCTGCGCGGCATTGGCAGCGACCTGCCGCTGCACGAGTGGCTGTTTGAACAGATGATGCCCATCGAGGATCGCCTGACCGCGGACGACATCCGAATCGGGAATCAGCTCGCGCTGCTCGAGATGATTGCCTGCGGCACCACCAGCTACTCGGACATGTATTTTGAGATGGAAACCGTTGCGGAGAACACGATTGCCGCTGGCATGCGCGCAAACCTGTGCCGCCCGGTCGTGTTTCCGGACGAACAGGAGAAATACGGGGACAGCGTCCGCGTAAAGCAGTCGTTGGAACTGTTTCGCGCGTACAACGGCGCCGCAGACGGCAGAATTAAGATTGATTTCTCGATTCATGCGGAGTACACGAGTTTTCCGGAAGTGATTGAGCGCTATTCCGCGGACTGCAAAAGCCACGGTGGCAGAATGCACATTCACCTCTCGGAAACGCGAAGGGAACACGACGCCTGCGTCGCCAAATATGGCAAAACCCCGGCCAAATGGTTCTACGATTTGGGAACGCTTGATTCTCCAACGGCGGCCGCGCATTGCGTTTGGGTAACGGACGAGGATCTGGAGATTCTAAAGGCGAAGGATGTCAGCGTCGTACACAACCCAACGAGCAATCTGAAACTCGGCAGCGGGTTTGCGCCGATTCCAAAGATGCTGGAGCAGGGCATTCGCGTCACGATTGGGACGGACGGCGCGGCAAGCAACAACAATCTGAACATGATGGAAGAACTGCACCTTGCGGCGATCATGCACAACGGATATCATCTCGATCCGGTGATCATGAACCCAGCGCAGGTCTTAACGATGGCAACCGCAAATGGCGCCGCCCTGCAAGGCCGGGCGGACACCGGCGCGCTTGCGGTTGGAAAGAAGGCGGATCTCATCGCATTCCAATTGGACAAACCGCATATGATGCCGGACTTCAACGCGCTCGCGCTGCTGACCTACTCGGCGCAGGCAAGCGATGTCTGTCTGACCATGGTGGACGGCAAGATTCTCTACGAAGACGGTGAGTATCTTACGCTGGATGCCGAGAAAATTCGCTTTGAGGTGGAAGCGGCGCTCAAGCGAATCTACAGCTAAGCACCTCGGTCCTTAAAAGATTGAACGAAAACGATCAATCAAAAACCGCCCCGTTGGCGCAATGTTTGGCGCAAGGGGCGGTTTCTTTCTTTATTTCGTGGCTTTCACAGAGATACTTCTGAATATCAACGGATTCTTTCCGTGTGAATCACGGGTCGCGAAGTGGCGCCCGATACTATTTTCCTTCCAGCAACTGGACTTTCTTTTTCTCGAATAATTTACGCCAGGCGTCGTCAACCGGCTCGTCCGTAACGACATAGTCGAGCTGCTCGACGTCGCAGGTGGCGATGAATCCGGATTTTCCGAACTTGGTATGATCCGCCAGCAGATAGACGTTATCGGAGTTTTCAATGACGTTGCGGCGCACGTCCGCAATCATTTCGCTGGAATCGTTCAGGCCGCGAACCATATCGATGGCGCGGCAGGAAAGAAACGCCTTGTCCATGCAGTGCTGCTTGAGATACTTCACGGTTTCCAAACCGAAAAATCCTTCCAGCGATTCATTAAAGATGCCGCCGGTGGAGATGATCTGAATATCCGGGTGCCCGGACAGCTTCTCGATGACGCGAAACGAGTTGGTAACCACGGTTAACGGAAGGTGCACAATCTCGTCGCAGAGGGATAGAACGGTTGTCGAGTGATCCAGAAAGATGCAATCGTTGGGCGAAATCAGACTGGCCGCCTGCTTGGCGATGATGCGCTTTGCGTCGATCAACAGCTCGCTTTTAACGGTGTTTGGAATGCTGACGGCCTTGCGGTCTTTGATGACGGCGCCGCCGTAGGAACGAAGAAGAAAACCGTCCTGCTCGAGCGACTCAAAGTCCCGGCGAATGGTTTGCCCGCTCACGCCGAACTTCTCGGCCATCGTTGCCACGGATACATTCTTGTGCTCCAGCAAATAGCGCTTGAGTTCTTCTCTGCGTTCAATTGTCATCATAACGGATACGTCCTTTCGTGATACGCTACAGCGTCTTCTCAAAAGCCGTGCATGCGATAGATCTGTTCCGGATCGAAAAGAAGCGAAATGGAAAACGGGGCTGGCATGTAATATACGGAATAATGCACCATATTCTAACAGGAATTATGTCACATTATATTGATTTGGTCAAATACTACTTACCAATCGACACTCGACGCTGAGAAATAACGTTGAGTAATGTGCGTTTTCGTCCGGCTGGCACCAACACAAACCGAGGCGGGATCCGCGTCGAATAAGATACTACTCCTTCACGAGCATTCCGGGCGAGAAGTAGCGCTTGCCGGTTGCGGCCTTCCGCGCGTCCCATTCCGAGAGAATGCGGAGCGCTTCCGCGCCGACGAGGCACGCTTTTTTCTCCGCTTCGGGGTCTTCGTTCCACTCGCCGGTGATTCGATGCGCCACAACCGTGGCGCACATGCCCGCGCGCTTGCCAAACAGGCGGGACAGGGTGGTAACCGTTGCGCCTTCCATTTCGAAGTTCAGCACGTTTGCCGCGCGCAGATCGTCGAAGATCGCAGCCAAACCGGACGGGCGATAGCCGCCGTAGGTGGTGCGGCACTGGCCGGTGTAGAACGACCCGCAGGTGCAGCCGGTTCCAACGTGATAGGGATAGCCAAGGTTCTCGCATGCCTGAACGAGCGCCAGCGTGACCTCAAAGGACGCCGCCGCCGGATATTCCGGGCGAACATAAAACGGGGTTGTTCCGTCCAACCGAACGTTGGAGTCGTTGATGATGATATCGCCAATGTGAATGCTTTCTTGAATGGTGCCGGTTGTTCCAACGCGAATAAAGGTATGTGCCTCGCGCGCGCAGAGATCCGTCAATGCACATTCGGTGCTGGGCCCGCCGATGCCGGTGGAGTACGCGCCGATGGTTGCGCCGTGATAGACGCCGTGGGCGGCCTTCTGTCCACGGGACAAGGTGTATTGCTCGGCCTCGTCCCACTGGGCTGCCATCACCGCAACGCGATTTGGATCGCCGGGCAGCAGAATGTATCCCGGGGCTTGCTTTGGAGCGCCCTTGTCCTGATGTCCGAGTTCGGACGCAGAAAGCGTTGCCCGTTGTACTTCTACCTGTTTCATGTGGCACCTCCCGGTTGTATCATAATAAGACTTGCTTTTTTGTTGCGGATGCAACATTCCTGTTTCAAGTAGATTATACTTTGTCGTTGTATGATAGTCAATCATTATACATTGTGTTGCAACAAAGAACAATTTTGCTCATTACAAGCAAAAATCTTTGAGATTTGTGTTCATATTTATTGAATTATGTGAAATTTGCATTGACAGCCTCTTTTCGGGTGATATATAATCGTTCCCATAACAAACACATCCATCGTGGGAACAATCCATCGAAAGAATTCACGCAAAAAATCCAAGCATATTCAATAAAAAGGAGAAACAAGGCATGAAAAAGGTACTCGCATTGGTTCTGTCTCTCGTGATGACATCCATGCTCCTCGTCGGTTGCGCGACCACCGCCCCCGCAACAGACAACTCGACGGCAGCCGCTCCGGCCGCAACGGAGGCTGCGGAAGCATCTTCCGACGCGCTTCCGGGTGCAGGGCTCAAGATCGCACTCGTTTGCGACAAGGTTGGTACCCAGGTATTTCTCGTGCAGATGGTCGAAGGGTTGAAGGAAGCCGCTGCCAAGTACGGCTTCGAATATACCGTTGCCGAGTGCGCGGACAGCGCGGCCTTTGAGGACAACATGCGCGCGCTCGTCGCCGAAGACTACGACCTGATCATTGGCGGCGGCTGGCAGGCAGGCGACGCGATCAACAAGATTGCCACCGAGTTCCCGGATGCCAGCAACTACGCGTTGATTGATTCCCAGGTGGATGCCGAGAACGTAAAGTGCGTTTCCTATCGTGAGCAGGAAGGCGCATACCTGATTGGCATCATGGCTGCCCTGACGACGGATGGCGAATCGCACACCTACGGCGCGGTTCACGTCAACGAAGGCCCCGGCTCCTGGAAATGGCGCTTCGGTTATATGGAAGGCGTTCTGTCGCAGGATCCCGAAGCACAGTTTGTGTTCAACTACGTCGGTTCCTACAGCGATCCGGCAAAGGCCAAGGAACTCGCGATTCAGCAGTTCGAACAGGGCTGCGTGTTCATCAACTCCGCGGCGGCGGGCGGCGACTCCGGCACCTTTGAAGCCGCTAAGGAAAAGGGCTTCTACACCTCCGGTCAGGACGTTGACCTGACGGATCCCGCGAATCCCTACATCGTTACCTCGCAGATCAAGGACACCTATGCAACCATGCTGAACCTGCTGGACGTCTACTTTGCCGGCTGGAATACGGACGATGAAGTTTGGGGCGTCGCCGAAGGAACCATTGGTGCGGTCTTTGTAACGCATGACAGCCCGAATCCGATGAGCGATCGCATCACTGCGGACGAACTGGCAATTGCCAAGCAGGCCGCCGAAGACATTCGCACCGGAAAACTGAACCTGACCGACATGCCCACGGAAGAAGAATACAACGCAAACAAAGCCAAATAAAGCGCGAAGAATCTTCGAGCATCGTCAAGCTGACGAGTCAGACGGGAAAACCGTTTCCCGTCTGACTCCTTTGCACATATTGAAGTATATGCTAAGGTGACTGGGAAAGGATGTGTTTGGATCGTGCTGCTGGAAATGAGGCACATCACCAAGGAATATGGAACGCTCCGCGCCAACGACGACGTAAATCTAACGCTCAACCAAGGCGAAGTGCTCGCCGTTGTTGGGGAAAACGGCGCGGGCAAGTCCACGCTCATGAAAATTCTTTACGGCTTGGAGATGCCGACGCAGGGTGAGATTTATTTAAACGGCGAACTTCAGAAGTTCCACAGCCCTCACGATGCGATTGCTCAAAAAATCGGCATGGTTCAGCAGCACTTCATGCTGCTCCAGCCCTGCACCGTGGCGGAAAACATTGTCTACGGCGCGGAGCCAAGAAAGCTCGGGCTCTTCTTTGACCGAAAGCGCGCAAATGAGATTACGCTCGAATTGTGCGAGAAATACGGTTTACACATCGATCCGAATATGCGCATCTGCGATTGCTCCGTTGGGCTTCAGCAGCGCGTAGAAATCTTAAAAGTCTTATATCAAAATGCAAACATCATCATCTTTGACGAACCTTCCGCGGTGCTGACCCCGCTGGAAGTAACCGAGCTGCTCAAAACCATTCAAAAGCTCGTTACGATGGGGAAAAGTATCATCATCATCACCCATAAGCTGAACGAAGTAATGGAAGTTGCAGATCGAATTGTGGTGATGCGGCAAGGCAAGCGCATTCAGGAAATGGCCAAGACCGACACTTCGATTGAGGAAATGTCGTTCCTGATGGTTGGCAGACACATCGTTGAAAAAGAAATTCCTTCTCCGCAGGTCGGAGATGTCATATTGGATATTCAAAATCTCGTGCTCGCGGGAACCGATCAAAAGAACATACTGGATCATCTGAATCTGCATGTGAACGCAGGCGAAATCGTCGGAATCGCGGGGGTGTCCGGAAACGGTCAATCGGAGCTGATTGAGTGCTTAACCGGAATGGTGCCCGCAACTTCCGGAGACATTCGCATCTGCAATCAGAATGTGGCGGGCAAAAGCGTATGCGAAATCCGTGAGACCGGTTGCGCCTGCATTCCGGAGGATCGCTATCTCTGGGGATGCGCCAAGCAGGCGACGCTGATGGAAACCTGCATTATGGCGCACCAGCGCAGCGAGGGGATTTCGCGCCGGGGTATTCTGAACGATCGCGGCATGAAAAAATTCACGTCCGAATTGCTCAAGAAGTACGACGTTCGCAACAGCGGCGTTTTACAGAAAGCCGGGGAGCTCTCCGGCGGCAACCTGCAAAAAATGATTGTTGCCAGAGAGGTCGAGCTGAATTCTCCCTTGCTGATTGCGGCGGAACCCACGCGCGGTGTTGACATTGGCGCGATGGAGTTCATTCACAACCGCCTGCTCGAGAAGCGGGAGCGAGGGGACGCCGTTCTGCTGATTTCCTCGGAACTGACCGAAATCATGACGCTGTCCGACCGAATCTACGTCATGTATGACGGAAAGATTGCCGGTGAGTATCGAAAGACGGATGCGACCGAGGAGAATCTGAGCATACTGATGATGGGAGGGCGCGTTTCATGAGCAAAGAACCGTCGGAAAACTCCTTTGCGGCAATGATCCGCCGAACGCTGCAGTCGCTGCGGCAGCCCGTGATTGCTACGATCATGGGCCTGCTCGTCGGCGCGGTGGTCATCCTCTCCTGCGGCGAAAACCCGCTGACGGTTTACGCCGAGATGTTCGAGAAGTCCTTCTTTAAACCTTACTATCTGTTTTCAACCTTGACGCGCGCAACTCCAATCATCCTCTGCGCAATGGCGACGGCGATTGCCTGGCGCGCGGGATACATCAACATTGGTGTCGAGGGGCAGATGATCGTTGGCACGTTCACCGCAACGGTCTGTGCGCTGTATATCCCCGGCCCGCCGGTGCTGGTTGCAATTCTTTCCTTTGTGATCGGCATGATTGCCGGCGCATTGTATGCGCTGCTGCCGACCATTCTGACCTGGAAATTCAATGTGAGCATGGTCATTTGCACGCTGATGCTGAACTACGTTGCCAGCTTTGTGACCAGCTACTTTGTGACCTATCCGCTCAAGGATATGTCCGGCGACGGCCTCGCGCTCCAGACGGTGCAGTTGAATCCCGCCATGTGGCTGCCGCGGTTGACGCCCAAAAACACGCTGCATTACGGTTTTATCATCGCGCTGTTCGTCGTCGTCTTTATGGTGTTCATCACGAAGAAAACGGTGTTCGGGTACGAGTCGAAGATGAGCGGACTCAACGCCATGTTTGCCCGCTACGGCGGCATGAAGGAAGTTAAGGTCATGCTGATTACGATGGCGATTTCCGGGGCAATCGCCTCGTTGGCTGGCAGCGTTGAGGTGTTTGGCCTGAAGTATCGCTATGCGGACGGCATGCTGACGTCAACGAGCTATGCCTGGACCGGCCTGATGGCGGCGTTGATCGCCAATCTCAATCCGGTTGGCATGCTGGTGGTATCCATATTCCTGGCGGGGCTGCAAATCGGCGGCAGCGCCATTCAACGCTCCCTTGGGATTCCGCTTGAGATATCCACCATTATTCAGTGCTGCATAACGCTGTTTGTATCCATCAAACTGGTGTTCCACTACTTCAAAAAGAGAAAAGCGGGCGATCTTTTGAAGAAAGCGAGCGAAACCGTATGAACTGGGAATACATTGCCTCGATCGTCAACTCGACGATTCGAATGACAACGCCAATCCTCCTTGCGGCGCTAGGCAGCGCAATCTGCAGCAGAGTCGGCGTGTTCAACATCGCGCTGGAAGGACAAATGCTGATTGCCACGTTCTTTTCCATCGTTGTGAACTACTTTACGGGAAACGTGCTGCTTTCGGTGCTGGCCGGTGTTGCTTCCGGCGCGCTGATTGGCTATATCGTCGCGGTTGTACAGGTAAAATACCGCGCGGCGGACATGGTGGTTGGCACCTCGCTCAACCTGCTCGTTAGCGGCGCAACCAGCTTTCTATTGTACCTGATCTTCGGGTTGCGAGGAAAGCTGGTGGACAACAGCCTCGTTTCGCTCGCAAAGATCAACCTGCCGGTGATTCGGGACATTCCGTTTCTCGGCCGCGTATTGGAGAACCTGACGATTATCGACTACCTGGCGTATGTAATCGCGTTTTTACTGTTCATCTATCTGTTTAAAACCGTTTCCGGATTCCGCACGCTGTCGGTGGGCATCAACAAGGAGGCGGCGGAAAGCCTCGGCACAAAGGCGCTTCGCATTCAAATGGTGATCGTCACGCTCTCCGGCGCATTGTGCGGCCTTGGCGGCGTGGTGCTGAGCATGGGGCAGGTGACCATGTTTACGGAGAATATGACCTCCGGCCGCGGGTTCATCGCCATGGCGGCGGCGAGCCTCGGCATGAGTCATCCGCTGCAGACCATCGTCTCCAGCCTGTTCTTTGGATTCTGCCAGTCGATTGGTATTTCGCTACAAAACGTCATCAAGAGCCAACTGACGATGACGCTTCCCTATCTCGCGACGATTGTCGCGCTGGTCATCTCCGGTTGGAGAGCCATGAAGCGCAAGAACGGGAGGGCTTAAACAATGCCTGAGAAAATGCTGTTTCCCTGCATTCATGTTGGGGAAGGCGATATTGCGCCGCGGGTCATCGTCTGCGGCGATCCGGCTCGCGCGGAGAGCATTTCCCAACGACTGGAACACCCGGTGTGTCTGGCGAAAAACCGCGAGTATTGGACGTTTTCCGGTGAATACAAGGGCGTTCCCGTGACCATCTCCTCTCACGGGGTTGGCGCGGGCGGCGCGGCCATTGCGTTTGAGAGCCTCTGGCGCGCCGGTGCGAAGGTCATCATTCGGGTTGGCACCTGCGGCGGCATGCAGGACGGAATCGACGCGGGAAGCATTGTGGTAGCAACCGCCGCCTGTCGGGAAGACGGGGTAACGGAACAGATGATTCCCCTGTCGTACCCCGCCATTTGCGACGGAGAGGTGGTCTCCGCGCTGGCGGACGCTGCGCGAACGCGTGGCGTTGCCGTCCACAAAGGAATTCTGTTAACGCAGGCGTTGTTCTATCCCGGCTTTTTAGAGTCGAAGGTAAAGCTCTATGCGCGGGCGGGCGTGGTCGCAATGGAGAACGAGGTTGCGGCGCTGCTGGTCGTTTCGTCTCTGCATGGTGTAAAAGCCGGTGCGATCCTCGCCGCCGATGCAAAGGCGTTTGAGCTGGTCGGCGTTGAGGGATATCAGCCCGATCAAGCCGCCGTCAAGCGGGCGGTCGAGAACGAGATCGATATTGCGCTGGACGCCATTGTCCGCGTGCAATTGGATTAAGAAAACCCGAACAAACACCCTGCGGGTATGGCGTGAACTTGAAAATACCCGTGCGTTTGGTTTGGCAGGAAGGTGGCGCAATCCACCTTCCTTTTTCCAAACAACGACCTAAAACAATAGTTCCAGCAGCGGTTTGCGCTGCTACAAAACATGTTTCGGGTAGATACCATACGCCAACGGCGTCTTCTCGGTCGGAGACTGAGACGGAAAGGAACCGCATGCCGATGCTGCGACGAACCATAACCTATCACTGGGTGCTTCAGGCTGCCTGTTTTTTGATGATGATGGCCTCGCTCGGGGTCGTGGTCAACTGCTTTAATCTCTACGCGGTGGAGCTGATCTCCACACAGGGGTATTCGGCCAGCAACATTCAAACAATCGGAATGATTTCAACGATTGCGAGCCTGCTCGGCGGCCTCGTGATTGGCAGAATCATCAACAAATTCACGATGCGGGTGGTTTTGCCGGTTTCCGCGGTGATCATGTCCGCCGGATACTCGCTTTATTCCATTTGCGATAGCCTGAGCATGTTCTACTTGTTGGCGGTTGTCGTTGGGTTTGGTTTGAGCGGGGTGTCCATGATTCCCTGCGGCATGCTGCTCAACAACTGGTTCGTGGAAAAGAAAGGCCTCGCAACCGGAATCGCTTTTTCAGGAAGCGTTGCCGGAGGCTTGCTGATGGTGCAGCTCACGAAATGGATCATTGCCGCGTCGGGCTGGAGAAGCGCATATCTGATCATGGGGGGTGTGACGGCGGCCGTTTTGCTGCCCGTTACGCTGTTCCTGGTACGGGAGAGTCCAAAGGAGAAGGGCTTGCTGCCCTACGGAGTTGAAACCGGCTCGTATCCTGCTCAAGCCGCCGAAGAGGGAAATCCGATTAAGGCAATCGATCGCAGCGCTTCCTTCTGGCTGCTGGCGGCGAGTTTCTTTCTCATTGGGTTCATCGCCCTTGGCGTGCAGAGCAACATTGGAATCTATCTGACGAAGAATATGGGCTATTCGGCGAAGTTTGCCGCGGATATCATTTCAGTGCTCATGGTGTTTGGCATTCTAGGCAAGATTCTGCTCGGCACAATCTACGACAAAAAAGGCGTGAAATTCGGCACGCTCTATGAAACCGTTCTGTTTGCGCTCATGGTGGTTGCGCTGGTGCGCGCGGAGACGAGAATCGTTGCAATCGCGTTTGCGGTGCTGTTTGGTCTGGTCAGCGCGATGATGACAGTTACGCCGTCCTATCTGACGACGCAAATCTGCGACAAGAGGAGCTATACGCGCGTCTACGGCCAGCTCAACCTCTTCTTTGGCATTGGCGGCGCGATTGGCCCCGTTGTCGCGAGCAAGGTGTTTGACCAAATTGGTACGTATCAGCCGGTCTGGATCGCGTTTGCCGGTTTGTCGCTGGTTCTATGCGCCATGATTCTGCTCGCGATGAAGAAGAACCGCAGCGCGCTTTCTGCGGCTGCGAACGACAGAAGCGCCGCTCGAAGCCATTCCGAGGATCCTTTGGCGTAGCTCGGACTTTCGATTTCGAAATGATTTGAATGAATTGGTCGGCTCTCGTCGTTTCGAAACGAGAGCGTTCGGATAGGGGGAGAACGTTGTATTACGTTATTGCGCAAATCATTGGGTTTCTGGGCGCGGCGATTCTGATTCTGTCGTTTCAGTGTAAGGATAGCAAGCGATTGTTCGCGATGCAGATGAGCGCAAACGCGGTCTATATCGTTCACTTTTTCATGCTGGGCGCCTATTCCGGCTGCGTCAATCTACTGATCAGCTTCTTTCGGAACCTGATGCTGTTTCGCTCCGATCTGAAATGGACACAGGCAAAAGGGTGGATGTGGTTCTACATCGGCCTAAATATCCTGATGGCGGGGCTGACCTGGAAAGATCTGTTCAGCATTTTCCCTTGTGTTGCCATGATCACTATGACGATTGTCATGTGGACAAGGGACGGAAAGAAGATTCGCCTGGCAAGCCTGCTGGTCAACTCGCCCGCATGGCTGACCTATGATATCTACACAATGTCGTACTCCGGAATCCTATGCGAGTTGTTCAGCATGATTTCCGTGCTTGTCTCCATCAAGCGCTTTGGACTGAAGGCGCTCAGCGGAGACGAAGCGTGAGCGCTGCGCACCCGGCGCCCGTTTGGTGTGAAAGCATCAAACGGGCGCTTTTAGTTTTGATTGATGCGCATGTCTCGAAAGGGATTTGGCCAGCAGGATCGCTGCTGATCATACGCAATTCAGCTCAATAAGTTTGTCCATACAAATACTACGCGGGAGTTCCTGCGTACACGATTGACATGTCCACTTAATCTAGTGAAAAAAATGTTCCGTTTCTTCAACAATGGAAGCATCCCCCAAAAAAGCCTTGGAATTGGGGGATTTTTGTCATAATATAATAGAAACATGCATCTTCGAGTTCTTGTTCGAGAACGACGCATGCCTATTATGTATTGACATAGAAGCGGGCAATTCATATAATAATGTAAATACAATATTGAGAGGTAACAATATGGTCAGGGCAGATCGCGACTACGAAAACTGTTTGAGAATTCTGAAGGAAGAACTGATGCCGGCCATGGGGTGCACGGAACCGATTGCAATTGCCTATTGCGCGGCAGTGGCCCGGGAGACACTTGGAGCGATGCCCGACCGTGTTCTGGTAGAGGCAAGTGGCAACATCATTAAGAACGTCAAAAGCGTGATTGTGCCCAATACAGATGGCCTAAAAGGAATTCCAGCCGCCACAGCCGCCGGCATTGTCGCCGGAAACGCGAGCCAAAAGCTGGAAGTCCTTGCGTCGGTGACCGACGAGCAGATCCGTGAAATCAAGAGTTACCTCGAAAATACGGATATCGAAGTTTCGCTCGCCTCCTCGCCCTATATCTTTGACATTATGGTTACCCTTTGGAAAGGCGAGTCCTATAGCAAGGTTCGAATCGTAAACTACCACACCAACATTGTTCTGATCGAAAAAGACGACAACATTCTACATTCTTCCGATACGAACTGCGATATGTCCAGCGGTCTGACGGATCGTTCCTTTTTAACCGTGGAACGAATTCTGGATTTTGCGAACACCGTCGATCTTGCCGACGTGAAGGAACTGCTGGACATCCAGATCGATTACAATATGTCGATCGCTGAGGAAGGGCTTAAAAACAGCTACGGCGCGAATATTGGCAAGGTGATTTTGAATCACAACGAGCCGTCGCTGCCCGTCAGAGCAAAGGCAACGGCTGCCGCCGGAAGCGATGCGCGAATGAACGGCTGCGAGATGCCCGTCATCATCAACTCGGGCAGCGGAAACCAAGGCATTACCGCTTCGGTTCCGGTGATTGTGTATGCCCGCGAGATTGGCGCGGATGCCGAAAAGCTGTATCGCGCGCTCGTGCTTTCAAACCTGATTGCAATTCATCAAAAGACCCGCATCGGGCGGCTGTCCGCGTATTGCGGCGCGGTGAATGCAGGCGCGGCTGCCGGCTGCGGCATTGCTTACCTGCTGGACGGATCGCTGGACGCAATTTCACATACGCTGGTCAACGCGCTCGCCATTGTCTCGGGCATCATCTGCGACGGAGCGAAGGCTTCCTGCGCGGGCAAGATTGCGTATGCTGTCGACGCGGGAATCCTTGGCTACGAAATGTTCTGCGACAATCAGCAGTTCTACGGCGGCGACGGAATCGTCAAAAAGGGCGCGGAAAACACGCTCATCAGCGTTGGACGCCTCGGTCACGAAGGTATGAAAGAAACGGATATCGAAATTCTGAATATTATGATCGACAAATAAGATCGCTGTCAGATCGCAAAGGTCAGCAGGGGCGTGTCGTGCGACGCGCTGGGATAGGTCGTAAACGTCGTCGCGAGCAGGTGCATGTTGGCATCGTAGACGTCCGTGCTGAAAATGGATACGTCGTCCAGACTATCCGGGTGCATTCCCAATGGCTGCAGGAACGGATACTTCGGGATATTGACGAATATCTTGATGAACTTGGGATGCGCGTTTGGCAGGGTCCTCAAAAAGTCATACACGAAATGTGAATTCAGATAATTGAGCGACTTCACAATATCATCGACGAGGTAGTAGGGAATATACGTATAGTCCGTGGACTCGTCCTTATCCAGCGACTTGTTGACGAGAATGATCTCGTAAAACAACTCGTCTTCCGAGACGTGGGCTTTTTCGGCAAGCTCCGGATACGCCTTTACCACCCGAAATTGAACGAGCTGATGCTTGCGGCTTCCGATCATATCCAGCTTCATTGCCGAACCGAACGCTTTCGATACGGTCGATACGCTTTGATCGGAACATACAAACGTCCCGCGTCCTCGAACTCGTTCCAGTACGCCCATGAGGGACATCTCTTTGATTGCCTTGTTCGCCGTAACACGGGAAACGGAAAACGTCTCGGCGAGTTCGATTTCGGAGGGTATTTTACTGCCCAGTTGGTACTCTCCGCTTCTAATTTTCTCAAACACGTAGTTTTGAATTTTCATGTAGCTAGGCGTTTTGGATTCCGATTTGGGCATGTTGTATTACCCCCACTTATCACTCTTATATTTAATTATAACAATGTATAGATAATTCAGTCAATTAGATGCATCAAATTCATATATCGATTTGGTTCATAGAAATACATATTGCGAACTTGTGGTTTTGATGAAGGATAAACATCCGCATTGCGGCAGGATTCCCGTGCCGTCGGTATCGGCGGATGGAATTAGATCGAACGCAAAAGGGGCTACAATCGCAGATTTGGCGTGTCTTTCCAGCGAGTGACTGGCCATTGACGCTCGCAGCAAGCTAGATTATATGAGCATCCGAGGAGAACCTGCGCGCGGTGCGAAAGGCCGTTGAACTGGCGCGATAAGCCGCGCTGAGGCCGCCCGGCAGGTGGGCTGGGAACAATTACTATACGGCGAATTTAAAAAAACGAAAAAGATTGTTTGACAAGGTATATATCATTTGGTAATATAGCGACAATAAATGTCAATACAATAAACGACTTATTGTTAAGACTAATACAACGAAACGTCAAACCGTCTCTTTCAGAAGAACAACTCAACGGACGTATCGTGAACGGAAAGGCAAGCAATTGCAGTTCCGACAGGATACAAAAACACTACCGAGGTATTCGCGCAATGTGGCACGAGATATGCTTCGATCCATTTTGCTACGTCGAATTCCCGTAAACCCGGCAAAAGAAACGCCTAGAATACGCGCCTTAACTGAGAAAATCAGTAAAAACATAAGGAGGGAAGAAAAACATGAAAAAGTTGATCGCATCGCTTCTCGTGATAGCAATGGCACTCTCCCTGACCGCCTGCGCTACCGTGGAACAGGATGACAAAGCCACGGGCTCCGAAGCGGCTTCGGAGAGCACCTGGAACGTCACCCGGCCGGAAGGTCTGCCGGCGGACTTCCCCAACAAGGAAATCACGTATATCTATCCATTTGGCGTAGGCTCCATGCAGGACGTGTACTTCCGCATTCTGGCCGAAGAAATCAAGGAAAACGAAGGCTGGAAGTTCAGCATGGTCGTTAAGCAGGAGGAAGGCGCGAGCGGCGACATCGGCTGGACGAAGTTCATGCAGTCCGCCCCGGACGGCTACACCATCGGTTTTGCGCCCACGGCACAGCAGATTACCGCTGTTTCGCTCGGCAAAGAGTATGTCGCGAGCAATCTGGCGTACATCTTTAACATGATGAGCGATCCCGGCGCGGTTGGCGTTTCCAGCAAATCGGAATTTGCCACCATGCAGGATCTGATCAATGCGGCCAAGGAAAAGCCCGAAACGATCACCATCGGCGTAACGTCCGTTTCCGGCAGCGAAGGCCTCGCGGTCATTCAGCTGGAGAACGCTTCCGGTGCGAAGTTCAAGGTTGTTCCGTTCGACGGCGAGACCGAGGTTCTGACCGCGGTTGCCGGTGGACATTGCGACGCGTACTGCCTCAACGTTGGCGATCTTTCGACGTTCCTCACCGAGGGTACGATCAAGATTCTGGCCGTCGGCAGCGAAACCCGCTCCGATCTCGAGCCGGATGTTCCGACCTACAAGGAATGCGGTTATGACGTCATTCAGGTCAACAGCCGCGCAATCGCAGCGCCCGCTGGAACCAGCGAAGCGATCATTGAGTATCTCTCCGCTTGCTTCATGGCGGCAGCCGCCAGCCCCGAAGTGCAGGAACAGTGCAAAGAGATGACCATTCCTTATGACGCCAAGGATTATAAGGACACGACCGCCATGTTCGATGGATACTTCGAAACGTACCAGCAGCTCTGGCAGACCGAGCCCTGGGCATAAGCTCTTTCGTTTGCTGAACAGGAATAGTCTCATGTATGAGCTTTCAAATTCTACATGAGACTATTCTGA
>JAYFPQ010000090.1:0-4396 GCA_034927595.1 Christensenella sp. | reverse complement strand
AATGAGATTTGGTAAAGAAGCTGTGTGCATCGATTGGTTTTCGAAGAAACGAGATAAACGGAAGTGTCTTGGATCATATTGGGAATCTATGTGAAAAAAGCGGTTTTGCCTTTTTGTTTTCTATGGGATAGACCCAGGTCAATATGAGATTGTGCGTGTTTTTCTTGCGTTGGAATGAGAATTTATAGAACAGGGAGATTTTTAGCGTAAGATTGCGGAATTCATGATTGACAGGAGTGGTTTGGCGGAGTATATTTCGAATAGAGCGAGCGCTCGATCTATTATAAAACACATTTTCTACAATTTCAACATCCGCTTCGAACAATCCCGAAACAATTTCATATAAGGAGGTTTCTATGACAAACCAGACGGCGAAAGCGTATATCAATCTCAACGGAGTACTACGTAGTCTTCCCTATGTCTGCGCGCTGGATCAAGACGCAAAAAAACTGATCCAAGGGCGAAACCTGACGATTCAGTTCAAAGTGCGAAACGGTCCGATTGCACGCTTGGTGTTTGAGAACGGTGTTTGTCGCTTTGAGAAGGGCAAGGGCAAAAGCCAAATCAAGCTCAACTTCTCAAGTCCCGAACACTTTAACCGAATGATGGAGGGAAAGGCGAACCCGTCGATTTCGAAAGGGCTATTGAAGATCGGTTTCTTAACGAAAGAGTTCATGCAACTGACAAAGCGGCTTGAATACTACCTCAAGCCAAATCCCGTTTTGCTGGAAGACCCGGCATTTCGAAGGATCAATACGATACTGACGTTTTACGTTGCGTTCCATTCTCTTGCCGAGGTTGGAATGCACGATCCGGTTGGCGTTCAGGTGATGAAACACGCAAAACGGGGAGTTCTCATTGCGGCAATTGAACAGACGGACGTATTGGTGCGACTGAAACTCTCTCCCGGCAACATTGAAATTGCGGCAGTGGATGATGATTCTCCCGCCTGCAGGCTCCGGTTTGCCAGCGTGGATAAGGCATACGAAGTGCTGAGCGGGAAACTGGATTTTCTTACCGCGATCGGATTTGGCGATGTGCGCATGGAAGGGTTCATGCCGGTCATGCAGACGGTCGAGCACATATTACCGATGGTCAATACCTATTTGGCTTAATCAGAAAGTGAGGCGGACAGAATGGAGACATATCAGTACAACAAGAGTAACGAACTCTTTTCGCGCGCAGCGAAGGTAATTCCGGGCGGCGTCTATGGTCACCAAGGGCCGGCGAATGGATGCTTTATTCCGAAAGAAGCCTTTCCTTTCTTCTCCGATCACGCGGAGGGCGCTTATTTCTGGGATGTGGATGGCAACCGTTTCATCGACTATATGTGCGCCTATGGGCCAAACATCCTAGGATACAACGATCCCGACGTGGATCGCGCGGCGATGGAACAGGCAAAGCGGGGGAATTGCACGGTGGCCCCGTCCAGCGTGATGGTGGATTTTGCCGAAGAGCTGGTGAACACCGTCGCGATGGCCGATTGGGCATTCTTCGCAAAAAACGGCGGAGACGTCACTTCGCTTGCCATCATGACGGCGCGGGCGGCGACGAATCGAAAGAAGACCATACTGGTGCGAGGTAATTATCATGGCGTCGCGCCCTGGACGCAGGGATTGGGCTGCGGCGGTGTTCTTGCGGAAGAGCTTTCGAACAATCTTTATGTGGATTGGAACGATTATGATCAGGTGGAAAGCCTCGTAAAGAAGTATCCGGGCGAAATCGCCTGCTTCATGTCCACCCCCTACTGGCATGGTAATTTCGTGGAAAATCAGCTGCCCGAACGCGAGTACTGGCAGAAAATCAGAAAGCTATGCACAGAAAACGGGATCGTTCTGGCGATTGACGACGTGCGCTGCGGGTTCCGCCTTGATATGGAGGGATCGGATCACTATTTCGGGTTCAAAGCGGATCTCATGTGCTTCTGCAAGGCGCTGGCGAACGGCTGGAATGTATCCGCACTCTGCGGAGTAGAGAAACTGCGTAACGCCGTGAACGACGTATTCTTCACCGGCAGCTATTGGATGTCCGCCATACCGTTTGCCGCGGGCATCGCCACGCTCCGAAAAATGAAGAAGCTGGGCGGGCCTGTCATGCTGATGGAATACGGGAAGCGGCTGACGACCGAGCTGGTTAAACTCGCGGCCTCGCGGGGATTCGAACTCGTCGTGTCCGGCGCGCCGTCTATGTGGTACATGCGAATTGCGGATGATCCTTCGCTCATGCTGCATCAAAGGTGGATTGCGGAATGCGTGAAGAGAGGCGTCTATTTTACCAATCATCACAACCATTTTGTGAACTACTCCATGCGTGAAAAGGAGTTCAATTTCACACTTGAGGTTGCGGACGAAGCGTTGAAAGCCGTCAAGGCATAATAACAAGATAAATATCGGATAGGAGCCAGCGAATATGATCATTGGAGTCCCAAAGGAAATCAAGAACAACGAGTTTCGTGTCGCGATGACGCCCGCAGGCGTGCAAGCATTGGTTGCGAAAGGGCATCAGGTACTCGTGGAGCGCTCCGCAGGCGTGGGCAGCGGGATTGAGGATGTGGAATATGAATCGCAAGGCGCAAGCATCCTGGCTACGGCAGAGGAAGTATTCGGAAGATCCGACGTAATCGTCAAGGTTAAGGAGCCGCTGGAGCGCGAGTACGCGCTGCTGAAAACCGGGCAGACACTCTTTACTTACCTGCATCTGGCGCCGAACCCCTCGCTGACAAACGCACTGCTCGAAAAAAAGATTACGGGCATTGCGTATGAAACGGTTCAGCTGCCAAGCGGCGCGCTGCCGCTGCTCGCGCCAATGAGCGAGGTTGCCGGAAGAATGTCCGTTCAGGTTGGTGCGGATATGCTGCGCAAGCACAACGGTGGCATGGGTGTTTTGCTCAGCGGAGTTCCCGGCGTATTGCCCGCGGAGGTTGTGATTATCGGCGGCGGCGTAGTTGGCACAAATGCCGCAAAAATGGCGGTGGGCCTCGGCGCAAGGGTTACAATTGCCGACATCAACGCCAGCAGACTGGCAAGTCTGGATGACCTCTTCGGTGGCCGCGTGTCGACGCTGATCTACAACGAATATAACATTGCCGAAGCGGTTCGTAAGGCGGATCTGCTGGTGAGCGCGGTTTTAGTGGTTGGCGCAAAAGCACCCAAGATCGTTACCGAAGCGATGGTGAAGACCATGAAACGTGGCTCGGTCATCGTTGATGTTGCAATCGATCAAGGCGGTTCCGTTGAGACCATAGACCGTGTAACCACGCACGATCAACCGTGTTACGAGAAGCATGGCGTCATTCATTATTCGGTTGCGAATATGCCCGGCGCGGTGCCGCGCACGTCCACGTATGCGTTGACCGGCGTGACGCTGCCTTATTTACTTGCCATTGCGGAGCACGGCGCCGAGCGGGCAATGACGCTGGATCAATCGCTGATTTGCGGGCTCAACACGTATAATGGTGCGGTTACCAATCGCTCGGTTGCATGCGCAATGTCGCTGGATTATACACCGGCAGTCGCGATGCTTTCTTGAAGGATAGGAACGAGGTGCGGGGTGATCAGTCCGGGTGAAGGATCACCCCGTGCTTTTTTTAGGTGGGCAAGAGGCGCATCCGAATACTGTATGAATCATAACCATCCCGAACGATAGACGACGTCAATTCAGCGTTAACACTCGCGATCAATACCGGCACGGAGAATGCTCTTTCTTCGCGATTCGGACACGGTGGCATCGATGTTGAATGCGGGTTATCACGTTGTTCGCTTTGTGACCGGAAATACGACCTAACGCAGGGGGTATTTTTGATCAACAATAAAAAACAGGAAGGAGATTCAAATGCGTAAGGACTTTTATGCGTATGGAATGGGACTTCAGGTTGTTACTGAAGCCGATCTGGATGCCATCCATGACGCGACACTGGATGTACTATCAACTGTAGGAATTCGATGTACGAGTAAAAAGGCTCAGGAAGTACTCGCCGGTGCAGGATGCACGATTGACACGGAAAAAGACATCATTTTCTTCCCCTCTCATGTGGTGATGGATGCGCTTAGCCACCTTCCCAAAGAGTGGATGACATATGGTGTCGATCCCGAGATGGACTGGGAGGTCGAACTGAACAAAGTCAGGCTCGGCAACTCAGGCATCTGTCCGTACATCGTCGATCTTTACACGGGCGAGAGACGCGCCACAACGCTGGACGATGTTGCAATGACTGCCAGAATTGTGGATGCCATTGATGAATTCCCGTCTTACATGCTGACTGTTCCCGCACAGGATGTTCCGCAACCCATAATGTCTCTCTATCAGAGCGCGGCAATCTTGCAAAACACTTCCAAGCACTTCGTGAATATGCATGACAACTGCTGGGTTCTGGAGAAGCAACTTAGGATGTATGAAC
>JAYFPQ010000165.1:0-1615 GCA_034927595.1 Christensenella sp. | reverse complement strand
AAGTCCGCTAGCTGCAGGTCGGCGATCAGCAGGGACAATTTATCCTTGTCCCATTCGCCGCTGATTTTGTTGAGCGCGACGTTGAGCGCCTTTTCTTTTTCTTCGCTCATCTCCACGACGACACATTCGACCTCAGTTACTCCGGTATCGATCAGCACTTTCAAGCGCTGGTGTCCGCCGACGACATGACCCGTGGTCTGATTCCAGATGACCGGCTCAACGTATCCAAACTCCGAAAGCGAACACTTCAGCTTTTCATATTCCGGATCACCAGGCTTCAGGTCTTTGCGTGGATTGTAATCCGCCGGTACGAGCTTACCGACCAGCAGCGTTTGAATGACCATGCTGTGATCCTTTCGACACGATTTTTCGTAAACCGGCCTGAGCCGCTGTTAGGTTTCCCGCGAGCGCCTGCCCTCGCAGCGTTTTTCGTTGCTGCGTTGTAAGGCGGTGGTATTTCAAAGCGCGAATGAACGCTTGCACTTCATCCATACTCACTTCCCCCTGCGCGCGGACAATAAGCGTTCCATAACATCGTCCTGTGGATGTGCACCTGTGGAGTCGGTCGCACAGTTCTCCTTCACGATCTGGAAGATTTCGTACCAGAGCCGATTGGTTTGCGCCATGTAATTCTGGCTCATCGCTACATAAGGTGACTGGATCGCGCTGCCAGTCGTCGGATGCTTTGCCAAGAAGCCATACTCCGTCACCGCTTCCTCACACTGAATCCAACGCGCGGCGCTCATGGCGTATCGCTCCAGCAATTGCGGAGAAACGATCCGCGCCGCGCCGCGTTGATCGAGCCAGTACCATGTGTTCGCGTAAATCTCCGCCGCTTCGAGGTTGCGACCGTCCTTCTGCCGCGCGGAGAGCAACTCTCTCGGCAGCGGCATATCGTTTCCCTGAAGGTTAGCAGAGTTGGGAAACTCTACAACAGTCAATTTCCGCTTGCCTGGGTTGCCGTCTAGCATCTTGTCCGCGAGTGGCTTTTTCTTCTGACCCGCGCCTAATCTCGCCCCGCCGTGACCGTTTGGCATGTGAGCTTCCTCCTGCAAAAAAATAGAGGTCTATTCGACCTCTTGAAACCGCGAAAGTTTGTACGTGACCCGACCGCGTTGTCCAGCTAGAAAGGTCACAGAGGTAAAATTACCCCCACCGGGTCATTTCGCGTGTGAGTTCTGTCTTGAATTGGTGTTGCCGATCGTAATCTTCGAATGGCAGCTCTTACATAGCGCCATAAGGTTGCCTTCGTCGTTCGTACCGCCGTTTGCCAGCGGCAGAACGTGATGCACTTCCTCAGCGGCAATGAGTCTGCCTTCGCTCTTGCACTGTTCGCACAAAGGATGCTGCAAAAGAAATCGCGCGCGGAGTTTCTTCCACGCGCGGCCGTATCGTTTGTTGGTATCTTGGTCACGAAGGTATCGATTGTATTGCTTCTCCGCTAATTGTCTATGCTCGTCGCAGTACCGACCGTCGGTCAGCCTGCCACAGCCCGGATAAGAGCACGGACGCTTGGGTTTCTTCGGCATTTTAGTCCTCCAAAGGAGAGAAAAGAGCCTCCGCGTTCTTCGCGAAGGCTCCCGACCATCTTTTGCAATTGTATTATCTCACAGGT
>JAYFPQ010000107.1:0-4368 GCA_034927595.1 Christensenella sp. | reverse complement strand
GAGCATCCGAATGGATGCTCTTTTGATTTACTCAACAAGTTATCTATTTTCGGAAGAGTAGCGAATGCTGCATTGAGGAAAGTATTTCCAACATCTCTATTGCATCCAACTCTGCCTGATGCAGCGCGGTGCAATACCGATCCGCCGCGTTAACGATATCTTCCTCCTCATCAGGCGTGTCAATTGCCTGACGCAGGTTCATTTCGCCCTGATCCATACGCCGGAGCATTCGCAAAATCGACATCATGGAGTAATGCGCGCTCCGCAGTGTGCGAATGATCTTGAGCCGATCCATCTCTCTGGCCCCATACACACGATATCCGCTTGAATCCCGTGGCACGGTGATCAACCCGTTACGTTCCCAGTCTCGCAGAACATCCTTTGTGATTTCGAGTGAAACTGCCGCTTGCGTGCGCGTTCGAGCGTGAACGGTTTCCTCCGGATTCTTCGATTGGGAAATCAAATCCAGCGTGATTTGAATAGCCTCTTCCGCTCGCCTGCGCTCCTCGCGAAGATGCACGGCATATCGCTCTGCACCCAAATACGCTTCGTCTACACGCCCCGCGGCGGCGGTCTTCACGATCTCGACGGCTTCCTGCCGCAGTCGGTCGCTGATGATCTCCGCACGAAACGCAGCACGTAGAAGTCTGAGCTGGAGCAGATGTCCGCCGTCGAACACACGATAGCCGTTTTTCGCGCGCGGAATCGGCGGGAGCAGATTGAGCTCCTCATAAAACCGAATTGTATTCGGGTGCACGCCGATAATGCCTGCGATTTGTGAAGTCGAGTAGGTGTTCAACAACATAGCTCCTGTTGATACAAGTTCCTTTTCAGTATAACAAGCACGAACGATCTTTGCTATAATATCGCTGAAACCAATCAACGCAAAAGGAGATTAGACATGCGCGAGTTAATTCACGTAAGACCTATGGACGTGGAACCTATACACAAGAACGACCACGAAGGGTATGAGTCCTTCCGGCGTCCGTTGGTGGCGAAGGGAACGGCGGAAGGCTGCCTGGTGACGCATTACGAAATACCGCCCGGAAAGGCCGCGTATCCGTACCATTACCATGCAAAGAACGAAGAGTGCTTCTATATCATCAGCGGGAAAGGGCGGCTAAAGACGCCGCAAGGGGAACGGGAGGTGCTCGCGGGTGAGTTCCTCTACTTTCCGGCAAACGAAGCGGGCGCGCATAAGCTGACAAACGCCTCCAAAACGGAGATGCTGGTCTATATCGATTTTGATACGTTCCACGATCTGGAGGCGTCGTTCTATCCGGACTCAGGAAAGATCGGCGTTTGGGGCAAAGGAATCGATCAACTCTACGAAACGAAGGATCAAGTGGAGTATTATCGCGGCGAGTAACACAAAAGAGCATACAAGCGGATGCTCTTTTTGATAGTTGAGTTCGTTACGGCATCTGATAGATCGTCATAAACTCCGAACCGAACGCCGTGAGCGAAACAACCTTTTGCAGACTATCCAGATAGTTCTGCAATCCATACGCGAAGATCCAGTCCTGTCGCGGTTCCAGCGTTTTGTCGGAACAGATTTGCAGTCCGCGAGGATTCACCATCAAGTAGTCCGCGCCGCGCGCAATCTGATAATACCCGACAAAGATCAGCCGAATGCGGCTTTGATACGACGCGGACAGAATCTTGTATGCTTTGTCGAGCCCGTCGCCGGTGTACCAGTCCGTCGAGGTAACAGAAATCTGCTCGTCGGAATCCACGGTGTCGACGAGTCGCATGAGCGCCTGCGCCTGCGAAACGTTCCAGTAGTCCATGTCGAATTTCGACGCGGGATCACTTCCGGCCAGTTTGTTGAAGTAAACGAACTGAAACGGATGGCTCAGGCAAACGATCAGCAGCATAGCGAGAATCTGCGCGGAAACGGTCCCGATCGCTAGGAACTTCCATTTACCATGAAGCAACTGAATCAATTGTTGCAATCCGAACACGGCAAGAAGCAGAAGCGGTCCATATAAAAAGTAGAAATGCCGCCAGTTGTCGTAGAGAATCGGTTGGCGAATCATCGCAAACCCGAGGAACACCACCACGTACGCAACGCAGACCAACAGATACCGCAGATAGCCGGAGAATAACTCGACCGCCTTTTGCCGAAACGCGGCAAAGAAGAACGAGCCAAAGCCGAAGAGCATCAGAGCAACGATGAACGGCGGGGTTGTCAGCGCAATCATGACCGGAATGTAGTGCCACGGTACGGGGCGACACGTGCGCCCCAGATAAAACACATATCCCGGCCAGTCGGAGAAGTTTGACGAGCGCGCAAAGACATATTTGATGAATTCGAAGGGAGCCTTCCACATGCCGGGGGTGAGAACGAAGTAAAATACGACAAAAGATAGAATCATTGAGAGGCCGAGAAGAAGTGCTTTCCAACTCCATTCTTTTTTTACCGACAGAACAACTAAATAGAGAAGGCCAAGAAGCCCAAAGAAAAACAATCCGGAGATTCGCATGTTCGTACAGATCGCGCTGAACAGCGCAAAGAGCAAGGCGGAGCCGAGCTTTCGCGTTTCCAGAAAGCGAATGAAGAACCAAAGGCAGAGGAGGATCATGGACATTGCCATGACGTCCTTGTTGTTGTAGTGCCCCTCGGCGAAGAAGCGCGGACTCAGGTAGAGAAACAACGCGGCGACGATTCCATATTTCCAATCCTTGAACAGGAATGCTGCAATCTTGTAGAGCGCAAACACGCCAAGCAGAAAGATTAAGAATGTGTAACCGTGCCAAAGCAGCATAATCGTGCGCGCGCCGCCGTCGCCAAAGGTAACGAACAGAAGGGGCGAGAATGGGTAGTAAACGGACTGCCCGTGATCCATGTCGACATTCTCGCTCGCATCCGGAAACTCAATTCCGGTTGCAGAAACCTTCGGTTCGTTTTGTTCGCCGCGAACCAGGCCAACGTACTCGCGCACGTTGGAACCGAGCGTACGGATCTCCGTCAGCTCGTCCCATGGCATGCCATAATCGGGCGTGACGAGCAGACCCGCGATGAACATAACGAGAAACAACGCGGCGACGATCCAGCGTCGAGTGTTCGGTTGTATGGTTGGCATATTGCGTTCCTTTCGGCTTGGAATGGAATTAAAGAACAATACTATTATATGATAAATATTAAGAGTTGCATTACTTAATTTACATAAATAAAAAGGCGTTCCTGCTAATGCAAGAACGCCCGGAGGAGAGATGCTTAGCCTTCCGCGGCGACGATGACGCTGTCCGCCGGATCAAACGAAATCAACTGCGATTTCGGCGGATTGATGTGGATGCCGCTGTTTGGCAGGTTCTGCTGCGCTTCCAATGCGATTTTGTAGCCAAAGGCCGTTTCGCCTTTGCGCCGTGCAGCCTCTAACACAGTGTAGAAGTTGACCGGCTCACCGGTGTCGATGTATTCGCCGATCGGCTTGATGTAGAGCTCCGATCCATCCGCATTAAAAATATCCTCAAACACCGCGTTGAGCGCCTTGGTCTCGGACACCTGAGAAACCATCAAACTAATAATTGTTTCGCTGACGATAAAGTCGTTTACCCTAGCGACCTCGGCCAATCGGCGGTTGCGCAGATCCAGCATTTCGCTGACAATAGAAAACGATTTGCCGGTCCGTTCGGCAATGTTTCTTAGATGCAGCAGCGTGATCAGCGTGTTTGCGTCCGCTTTCTGCACATCTTCCAATGTTCGGTCGGAGAGCAAAATCACATGCGGATAGTCCTCGGCAAGCAACGAGTCCAGCGTAGCACGGTCGGTGATGTCCTCTTCTACTAAAGATAGCGTAAGGTTTCGCAGCAGGTGCTGAACGAATGGTAGCTCGGTCTTCGCTCTCGGAAGGTTGGTTGCAACCGTTATCCTGGAACCCGGCGCGACATAGTGGTCAAGCTCCTCAATAATCTGGCGTGCATTGTGATTCCAGCCGAGCAATAAGATCCGCTCCGGTTGCGCGGGGGCACTCTCTTTCAGCGCAATCGCGTGCTCCTGAATCGGAATTGGAGAATCGGCGCCGAGCAGGAACGTATTGTCGTCCATGGTCACGGCAATCAGCTCGTCTCCGGCGTTCAGCACCGTGTCCATCGGCGGATTCAAACGAATGCTTGTTTTCGATTTTAACCCGATCACAGCGGATGTTTCGAACCGGAAGAGCGCCTCTCCATAGGTTTTGCCGGTGAGTTCGGGGAAGGAGCGAATATACATTTCGTCCCCGTCGTAATCAAGTAATTCCGTGTATACCGCGGATAAGCCGCTTTGGCGGCATGTCTGCGCGATGATGCGCGAGATGATCAGATTCTCCTGTATCAACAGGGCGTGATCACACGTGACGATTCTTGCGATCTCAATATTCTTTT
>JAYFPQ010000054.1:0-6143 GCA_034927595.1 Christensenella sp. | reverse complement strand
CCCCAGCAAAATCACCCCGTAGAAGATCAGTCGGGCAAACAGCTCTTCGTCGCTTGCCCGACCAACACGTTTTTTGAGGATTCCTCCTCGCTTTCGACATTGCGTTTTGTCCCTTTAATCATCGCTTCCATGATCGCGGACTTGTAGCCGGAAAGACCCAGCGGCGTGGTGAGCAGTTCCACCGCTTCCTCGGTCAGAAGCTCACGCTTATGATCCGGCTCAAGCAGGTTATGAACCAGAGTGCTCTGATTTGCGAGTAACGTGATCAGCCACACCACCTCATCCAGCGCGAGCTCAAAGTTCTCCGCTTTCATGAGCTTGTCGCCTAGGTGTTCCAATCCACCGTAACGCTTCGCGATCTCTTTGGTTGCGCGGGTGGTCAGGAGCATTTCATACTCCCGATTGCCGATCTGGATCATCGCGCCTCTGTCGTTTTCCATGGATTAGCCCTCCGCCGCAAATGTCGGCTCGTAAACCTGCGTATACCAGCCCGAGATCGTCCCCGCCGGTACGCTCGTATCGTCCTCATTAACCTCCGCTTTCCACGGATGTTTGCCCTGCCCGTCCAGCTTGTTGCGCCGGATGATCGTTCCTTCGATCGACGGGGTCGAGAATGTGATGTTGTCGCCCTTGGTCTGCAGGTTGGTTGCGGGAATACCGAACACGACGCGGTAAAGCCAGAAGTAACGATACTTGCCATTGCTCTTCTTCGCGCGAAAACCGATCGCGACGGGCTGCCCGCCATTCTCGCTCTGGGATACCAGCACCTTGTTGTCGTCAATCTGCGACCCGGTCAGATCGCTCGCAACCGCCGCGCCGATGTTGTCAATCCCCAGCGTGAGTGTGCCGCTCTTGAACTCTTTGACTACCTCGGCCGCGCCATCGTCTGCATAAAGCGTCGCTTCGTTGATATCGATCTTCAATTCCGCGGACATCGCCTTGGCGAGCGAAACGGGCGCGGCGTATGTCTCGTCGCCGTTCGTGCCTTCGGTGATCTTCGCGTAATATAGTTTATCCAATCCGATGGTTGCCATCTATTCTTCCTCCGTATACTCCTTCGCCACATCGATGGCAAAGTGGTGATAGCCCGTGTCCTCTTCCATTCCGACATAACGTCGTTCCGATACCAGAAATCCTGCCGACAGCAGCAGTCGAACGAGCAATCGTTTTTTCGCGCCGTAGTTACCCTTCGAAAAGAGCGATAGCCGCGCCTCCTCGATGTTCATGCCCGGCATATCGTCCGAAAATAGCTCAAAATGCTCCGAAATCGGCGTAATCACGACGTACTCGTCAGGCACGGTTGTAGAGAAAACGCCGGTCTCCACAGGAAGTCCGGCGCTCTCGACGATCGTATTCAGTTCTTCCAGCATACTCACGGGAGATCCAGTTCCTCCTTCAGCGTCGTCTGCATCGCCTCAATACACGGTTTTCGGCTCGAGGACTTGGTCTGCTTCAGAAACGGTTTCGGTGGCTGTCCATGCTTTCCATATTCCAATATGTTGGCGAGCATGGCGTTGCTCACTTCACCGCGTCCCTCCGAAAAACCAACCTTCACATCTAGATTTCCGTCACGGTCCAATTTTGAGGGTGATACGCCCAGGGACGCGGCAAGCGTGCCGGTCGAGCGCGATTTGGTCTTCGTACCACGCCCGATCGCCGCTTGCAGATTCGATTTCATCTTCTCCATGACGACCTTGCCGCCCGCCGCGAGTGCTTTGGGAATCGCTTCATCGAGCACGTTACCCATGCCTGCGATCTGATCCATGAAACCACTTGGCATTTCGATCTTCACCTTAGCCATCTGGCGTCACCTTCTTTGCCAACACCTCGATGTACATGCCTCGACCTTTCACATCCTCAACGGACGTGATTTCGAAGTGATCATCGCCGCATTGGATCACATTCGAAGTGGTCACGGTCAGCCCCGGGATCACTCTGAACCGGAATAAATCCGTCGCCTCTGAAAAAGCGGCACGGTTGACCCATTTCTGGGAACCGTGCCGCCCTTCCCGATATGCGAACACTGATGCCAACTCCTGATCGGTCTTTGTCGCGAATCCTTCGGCATCCTTCATCGCAACTTCACGCACAATGGAGATCAGCGTGTTCATTCTGCCGTAACTCATGAACCCACCTTCCAGTCACGGTCAAGGCGGAGCAGTGTATTCACTGTGTTCCATACCTGCTGCCCTGCCTGCACGTTGTCCGCAAAGAACCCGCCCGTACTACCGTCCCGGCTTTCGTAGAAGTGGGAAGCCAGCATAATCACCGCTGCCTCGGTCGTCGGTGGCATGCCCGCCACTTCGTAGGTCCCGGCAGTCAAGTGCTGATAGCTCTCCGCATATGAAACAGCTGCATCGATCAGACGCTGGATGAGTTCATCATCCGCGTCGTGCGTCAGGATCAGATTCGCCTTGACCTTAGTCAGCAGCGTCGCCATCTCACATCGAACCCGGCTGGTCTGCCGCCATCATTCCAGCATTCTTGAGCTTTTGAAGAAGCGCGTTGAAATCGCTCTTCAGGTCGGCGATGGTTGTTGCGGCGCTTTCCACTTGATTCATAGCCTGATACACGCTGCCAGCCGTTTGCTCAGTCGCGTATCCCGATTGCAGGCCGACGATGGTGGCGGTGTCCAATACCTCCAGAGTACCGCCGATCACCAGCCGATCCCCGCCATCGGTGAGGTAGTTCTTGCAGTTTCGGGTCACATCACCCACTGTAGTATCAATGATCTCCATATAGCCCCTCCGTTACGCCTTCTGTTGCAGGACTTTGATCGCTTCCGGCAGAATCAGCTTGCCGTCAAGACGCTGGGAAGCGAGGAAGCCAACCTGACCGGTTGTCGCGTACAGCTCGTTCAAGCGCTTGAAGGTGCGACCCTGACGGTCGGCGATCCAGTAGTAGGAGAAGTCGCCAAACGCGATAGACTTATTACCTGCGCTCACTCCTGGCATGAACTCGCTGGTTATGATTCGGTGACCAAGAATCGTGTCCGGCGCGTTTTCCGTGATGCCCGGACGCCAGAGGTACTGACCGTCGCCGTCTTTGAGCTTTCGCAGAAGCTTCACGGTCGTGTCGTTGAGCACGAACACCGCGCCCTTGCGGTACGGCGCGCGGAGCGAGTAAACAAGATCAATCAGCTCATCGCCTGTGATCGCGGAAGCGCCCGCCGTGGTCACGCCGACCTCCGCGCCGCCGGTAGCGTTGAGAATACCGATGGGCTTACTTACGCCATTGCCGTTGAGGAACGCGTCCTCTTCCTTGTCGCCGATGCGCTTGCCAAACTGCTCCGACACATATCCTTCGATGTCGAAGATGCTGTCCGATAACAATTCCTCCGACACCTTGATCATGGTCGCGAGCTTATACGCGCCAAGGACGACCTGCGAGAAGGAATCGTCCGAGAGGGGATAGGTACCCTCTTCATCTACCCAGTCGGCGGTGCCCTTCGAAGCGACCACCGGAATCTTCCGATCGCCGTAGCTGGTCTGGATGACATGGCAGAGCGGACGTAGCACGTTTGCTTCTGTCAGCTTCTGAACCAGGGTGCGCTCAAACTCGTCGGGAACGAGGTATCCGCCCTCGCTGTCGGTGCCCTCTTGAAGCGCATTCAGGATCTCTGTCCGGGGATTCTTGGAGCGGATCGCGTTCCAGAACGCCTTCTTATACTCGGTAGTCGCACGCCCCGTCTTCTGTTCCGTATTGGTTTGTGCGGGCTTGCTGGTCAGCGGGTCGGCGGTTGGCTTGTTCAGTTCCGCGTCCAACGCAGCCTGACGCTCGAGCCGCTCGACCTCTTTGCCGAGTGCGACGACCTCGGCCTCCATCTTTTCGTATGCGCCGGCATCCTCGGCGGAGAGCAAGCCGTCCGCGCCGCGCTTGACATCCAGAAATGCCTGCGCGGCGTCCCATTTCTTCGCGCGGTTCTCGCGCAGCTGTAGAATCGTATTCATTCGTTTCCTCCTCCGTGTGAAATCAAAGAGAGCCGCTGATAAAGCGGCTCCACGGGGTATCTCGGTTCGGTTGTTTGAGCGGCTGGTGTCTCCTCCGCAGCGGTTGGTTTGCTTGTCTGTTTTCGCTGCAGCTTATTCAGCAACGAATTCGTGACCGCGCGGCGAGAAAAGCTGAACACCACATTGTCTTGCTTCACATGTTTCTTCTCGTCCTCCAGCAGACCATCCGCGAAGCCTAACTCGATCGCTTTGTTCGCGTTCATCCAAGTCTCCGCGTCCATGAGGTGTGCGAGTTTCGCGCGGGTCATGCCCGTTTTCAGCTCGTATGCGTTGATGATGCTCTCTTTTACCTCGTCCAGCATGGCGATGGCTTTCTGCATTTCCTCGCTGTCGCCGATTGCTACCGTCAGCGGATTATGGATCATGAGCAAGCTCGTCGGGGCCATGAGCACCTCGGTACCAGCCATGGCGATGACCGACGCGGCAGAAGCCGCAATGCCGTCGATCTTGACCGTGACATGCCCCTTGTAGTCCATGAGCATGGTATAGATCTGGCTCGCGGCCACGCAGTCACCGCCCGGGCTGTTGATCCAAATAATAACGTCACCCGTTCCGGCGTTCAGTTCGTCTCTAAACATCCTTGGGGTGACGTCGTCTTCAAACCAGCTCTCTTCGGCGATCGTGCCGTTCAATGTCAATGTTCGGGTGCCGTCCTCATTTCGCACCCAGTTCCAGAACCTTCTATTCAAGCAGAATCCTCCTTCTTGTATTGTGTCCCAGCGAACAATCCCGCGTCCTCCAGCTTCGTCATGGCCCCGTTGATCAGGTACAAATCCCCGCCAAGATCAGGTGCGATGCGATCGAGGTTCTCCAATTCGCGAATGTCGTTCGCACTCATCCAACCGTTTTGCCGCGCGGTGGCATATCCAGTCATACGAGAGGCGTAGTCGCCGCGCAAAAGTCCATCCACGTTGAACTTGATGAAATACGTCGGTTTCTCACTCTCGCTGAACAGTACCCGGCACATGCTCTGTTCCCAACGCACAACCCAGGGATCGAGCGTGTATTTCACGAACTCCAACGACTGCTGCTCGATGTTGCTGAACGACGATTTCTCCAAGTCCGCCAGCATATGCGGCGGCACGCGGAAGATGCGTGCGATCTGATTGATTTGAAACTTACGCGTCTCCAAGAACTGCGCCTGTTCCGGCGCGATTCCGATGGGCGTATACTTCATGCCCTCTTCGAGCACCGCGATTTTGTGCGCATTCGCGCTGCCTTGATATGCCGAGTTCCAGCTTTCCTTGACTCGCTGCGGGTCTTTGATCGTGCCAGGATGCTCCAGCACCCCGGACGGGGCCGCACCGTTTGCGAAGAACTTCGCGCCGTACTCCTCCGTCGCAATCGCCAGTCCGATCGCATTCTTCGCCATGGCGATCGGACTGTAACCGATCAGGCCATCGAACCCGAGTCCGGGGATGTGAAGTACATCCGAAGGAGAAAGCGTTACCTGACTAGATTTGCCTAGTGTAGTCGGATCCTCCAACCCACGCTGATACAAATAAAAAAGCCGGCCGTTTTGATCACGGTCGACTGTCATTTTGTTCGGCATGAGCGGGTAGAGCGCGATCACCTCGCCTCTAGCGTTTCGAATGATCTGCGCGTAGGCGTTCCCCCACAATAAAAGGTGGCTCATGAGCGTTTCCCGAAATGCGAAGCTCGTCATCTCGGGGTTCGGTTCGTCGTGAAGCAACCGGTAAAGTGGATGCTTGAACGCTTTCTCTTTCCCGCCGCTGTCGTTGTACCGATAGACATTCAGCGGCAGACCCGCGACGGTTTCGGACAGAATCCTCACACAGGAGTACACCGCCGTCATCTGCATGGCGGTCGTTTCGTTGACCGGTTTCCCGCTCGAAGTGCCACCGAAGAAGAAGCTGTATCGACTGCCGTTCAAAGAATCTTTCGGTTTATCGCGGGAGTGAAATAGTACACTAAGTGGATTCATGCGTCTCCTCCACGGATCATTTGATTGACATAGCAGGAAATATGCGATACAGTGGCACTTGTGTGGTGTATTTCCGCACCATACAATATTTTATTTGAGGTATTTGATGTACAGCGACAAGACCATCGTCTGCAAAGATTGCGGACAAGAATTCACCTTTACTGCCAACGAGCAAGAGTTTTTCGCCG
>JAYFPQ010000068.1:0-23886 GCA_034927595.1 Christensenella sp. | reverse complement strand
TGTTAGTTCTCACAACGAACACCTGAACATATAGTGTTCTATGCCTATAAAGACACCCGCGGCAAAGTATATCTATGGCGAAGGAACTGCAACAAGTTCCTCCACTCAGCGCTGCATGATACCTCACGCCAGTCGACTTTGCCCAGAAATCGAACTTCGAGGCCGTTTCAATATCGTTTCTTGCTCATTGATTCTGGATTACTCTTTGGACACATCATGATAATCCCGACAGCTCTGCCTCAATCCAATCAATGCCGCGCGTCATGTTTTCTGCGGAAAGTCCGGCGAAACCGAGAATGATCTGGTTTGTATGCGTTCCCTTGGTCAGAGAATGGTTCTCGACCGGCACAACATAGACGCCCGCCTGCAACAGCCGCCGAATCCGCTCCTCCGTAAACGCAACGCGGTCAAACTCCGCTACGACGTGCATGCCGGCTGTGGTTCCATAGACGCGAACCTGATCGCCAAACCGGCTGTCAAGCAATTCCAGCAGGGTGTCCCGGCGCTGCCGGTACTCCTTCTTCATGCGGCGAATGTGTCGCTCCAGCTCTCCGCTCTCGATAAACCGCATCAGCGCAAGCTGGTAGATGGAGTTTGAGTGGTGGTCGGAGAGGCGCTTCACCTCCCGCATCTGCGGAACCAATCGCATCGGCACGACCAGATATCCGAGCCGGACGGACGGGAACAGAATTTTGCTGAACGTGCCGGTGAAGATCACATGCTCGCAGTCCAGCTCAAACAGGGAGTTGGAGGGCGGCGCGTCATAGGTAAACTCACTGTCGTAATCATCTTCCAGAAGATAGGCACCCGAAGTCCGCGCGAACTGTATCAACTCCACCCTGCGCTTCATCGGAAGGATTCCGCCCATCGGGAACTGATGTGCAGGCGTGGTCAGGATGAGCGTTGGCGTTCCCCGCGTGGGAAACAGTTCGGGGCGCAGTCCCTGCTCGTCCACCTCAAACGGCATAAGCTTGTTTGTGTGGTAGGAGAAAATCTTCACCACGTTCGCGTTGGAGGGATTCTCCAACCATACTTCACTGTTCGCGTTGAGCAGGCATTTTGCGATCAACGAAAGCCCCTGCTTCGTGCCGGAGGTTATGATGATCTGCTCCGGTCTGCAGGAAATTCCCCGCGTCTTCTTTAGATAGCTGCTTAACACACTTCGAAACTCCGGGCGGCCCTGCGGGTCGTCATATCCCAGCGCCGAGACGGGCGCGGTTAAAAACGCCTCCGACACCGCGCGGTTCCACCGGTGCCGCGGAAACAGATCACACGCGGGCATTCCGCTGTCAAAGCCGATGGTTTTGTCCGTGATTACGACATCCGCAAGCGACGCCGTCTGCTGATCTGCCAGCGGCATGCTGCGCGGCTCGCACTTCACGTCCGAGCTGACGAAGAAGCCGGAACCGCCGACGCTGTAAACGGCGCCCTCCGACACCAGCATGTCGTAGGCGGTGAGCACGGTGTTTCTCGCAACGCAGAGTTCGCGGCACAAATCGCGCGAAGAGGGCAGGGATTGTCCCGCTTCCAACTCGCCGGAGAGGATCTTTCCGCGTATCTCGGCGTAAATCTGTTTCGTCAACGAGCGTTTTTTTGTGTCGTCCAAATTGAGATGCATCATTTCGCCACCTCGCAACCGGCTCAATATAAGTTGATGAGAATTGTATCTTTTCTATACCTGTTGCTTGTGGTGTCATTATAGCGTTGCTGATCGTAATCTGCAAGCAAGCGAGGCTAGAGATGCTAAAACGAGCCGGTTTTCATCCATATGCGATTGCCACGATCCTGTTCTGGTCGCTGGCGTATGTGCTCACGCGGCTTGCACTGCAATATTTCTCCGCGTTGTCGCTGGGATTCTTGCGGTATCTGTTCGCCTCCTGCGCGCTGCTGGTCATCGCGCTCGTGACCAGGATGAAGCTGCCGCGTCGGGCGGATCTTCCATGGATCCTACTCTCCGGCACCACCGGCTTCTTTCTCTACATGATTGCGTTCAATTTGGGTCAGAAGACGGTCTCCGCAAGCACCGGCAGTGTGATGCTCGCCACGGTTCCCGTGATCACGGCGCTGCTTGCGCGCTTCCTTTACAAAGAGAAGCTGCTTGCCTACCAGTGGGTCGCGATCGCGATTGAGTTTCTGGGAGTCGCCGTGTTAACGCTGATGAAGAGCGCCTTCTCCGTCAACCTTGGACTTCTATGGCTGCTGGCTGCGGCGCTTGCGCTCAGCGCATATAACCTGATCCAGCGGCGGTTGATTCGAACCTGCTCCGCGTTTCAGTCTGCAACGTACAGCATATTCTTCGGCACGCTGCTGCTAAGTGTGTTTGCGCCGATCTCCGTTCGCGAGATTTCGTCGGCTCCGGGCATACAGTTTGTCTATCTTTCGATACTGGGCGTCTTCTCAAGCGCGCTCGCCTACGCTGCGTGGGCAAAGGCATTCTCATTGGCAAAGCAGACGTCGCAGGTCAGTAACTATATGTTTTTCACGCCGTTCTTGACCAGCCTGCTCGGAATTGTCCTCGCGGGAGAGGTGCCGGACGGTGCGACGCTGCTGGGCGGCGGAATCATTCTGCTCGGCGTATTCCTCTTCAACTTCGGCGAGCGATTTTTTCGGCGTGATAGCGTCAACTTACAGAACAATGATTAAACGGATCTTTTTGAGATCCGAAACTGCAAATAGATTATCAATAGAAAACAGGGGGAAACAGATGATGCAGACCATTGATGAAGTTGCGGAACGGGCCGGCCAGCTCTACGCCGAAAAGTACCATTGCTGCGAGGCGGTCGTGACCGCCGTCAGCGAGTATATGGGGCTGGAAGGCGATCTCCCACTCCGAATCAGCACTCCGTTCGGCGGCGGATTAACCGGCAACGGCGCCGCTTGCGGCTCGCTGCTTGCGGCGTATCTATGCATGGGGCTCTTCAAGGGCAGGAGTTCCGAGGAAGCGGACCGGAAGGATGCCTGCGAACCCGCAAACCGAATCTACCACCGGTTTTGCGAGAAGTACGGCTCGCCGGATTGCCGAAATATCGTAGGTTACGACAAGACCGACCCGAAAGCGGTGGAACTGTACGGCAAGAAGGTCAAGCAGGAGATTTGCATTCCGCTGACAAAGGAAGTGACGCGCTGGATTCTGGAGGAGCTTACGCATGTCGAATCCCCCGCGTAAGAACCAGCTGTTGTTCTTTTCGGCGTTTCTTTTGTCCGCGTTCGGCTACGAGTTCCTCTATTTTGTGATGACCGTACACATCTACGATCTGACTCGAAGCGCGCTGAACGTCGGCATCTTTACCGCGCTGACGTTTATCCCCAAGCTGTTCTCGTCTGTTATGGGCGGGATTGCGGATAGGATCGGCAAGGAGAAGAGTCTCGCGATTTCGGCTGTGTTGACCGGAATCCTGCTCTTCTTTCTGGCGAATGTCTCCGATATAGCCGTGTTTCAGGTCATTTGGTTCCTCGCCTCAATTTGCTTTACCGTAATCGTGAACGCGCGGGGCACGCTCATGGCGGAGGTCGTCTCCAGCGAACAATACGCCTCCGGTAACGCCGTCGCGCTCACGCTGCTCAACAGCGCAAAACTGCTCGGCCCGCTGATCGGCGGGCTGATCATCATGACGCTGAGCATCCGGTTGCTGCTGTATGTAACCGGCATAGTGTACCTGCTCGTCGCGTTGTTTTCGTTTGCCATTCGCGTAGAGAAACCGGCGGCAAGCGCAAGACCGGGCTTCCTCGCCAACGCGAAACAAGGGTTTCAATTCATGCTGGAGCACAAGGTGTTTGGCCTGATCACGTCGATCTCCTTTTTCTGGCGATTGTTTCTGGGGTTGCAGCTTTCCCTGTTCGTTATTTACGTCAAGTCAACCCTCAACTGCACCAGCGAGCAGTACGGATTCTTCGTAACGTTGGTGGGAGCGGGCAGCATTGTCGGCAGTCTCTTTGGGCCATACGTTGCCGTACGGGTCAAGCCTGTACGGCTGATCGCCGGAGGACTGAGCCTGCACTACGCCTCGTTTGTCTTGCTGGGGTTTTGCGGGGATTATACGCTGTCTTTGGTGATTGTGTTCGTCAGCTACGTGATCTTCTATATAACGCTGGTGACGCTGCATTCGGTGAGGGATCGCATCACTCCGTTTGAGATTCGCGCAAGCGCCTACGGTACGACGACCGCGATCCTCACCCCCGCCGCCATCGTCTCAACCCTAGCGGGCGGGTTTTTGACCGATCATCTCGGCGTGTCACACGTGTTGCTCTTTGCAGGGTTTGCTGCACTGTTGAGTCTTGCTGTGATTTTGTATATTAGCAAGCGTACGCTGAAGATGCTTTGAGGAGTTTCGTTTATCTTAGTACAAGCAACTATGCTGTTTAAGCTGACGTTATCCCCGATCAGCTGGTTGACTACATGAAGCTGCAAAAAAACAAGCGAATGGCCATCTCTTGAAGAATAAGAAGGAGAAACGATGACTGGGAAACGTTCCAGAAGAGCATTCCATCTTACGCGGTTCTGAAGATTGTCCGCATATCAAAGCAAATGTAGCGATCTGCAGTTCGCTCGGTTCATGATCGTATGCCTTTTATGATTGATCCTATCAGTACGCACTCAAATCCAGATGTCGTTGGTTCAAGTTCATCTCCCGCAGCCATAATAAAACCGCCAAAATCAGGCGGTTTTTTGTTGGTTTAGGTACGTTCTGAACCTACATGCACGTTTTTATTTGTTGTCTTTGAGGATAGCAGAAACATGCCACGATCCAATACAAGAAAAATCCGATGAATCCAGTCTATCGCGATCGACTCCGTCCGCGCAGCGCATTCATACAATCTGTGGATATACGGTTATCATAATATGATACTATACCAACTTCTCCCCGTTTATATAGCGCAGCGAAATATTTCGATCATCCCCAATGTAGCAAAATCGCTCCAGCCGCTCCATCGGCGTCAGCGTATACCCTTCGTCGTTCAACCCATTGAGCACCAGTGCGTCAAAGCGATAGCCTTCTTCCAGTGATCCAACGTTTCCAAAAGCGCTTCCGCCAACCTTCGTCGCGTGATAAAACGCGCGCGCAAGCGTAACCCGCTTCTGCTCTAGCTCGTAGAATTGCTTGATTTTGGAAAGTTGAATCGCGCGCGCAATCTGGCGATATACCGGTATCCCATGTCCGCCGCCAACGTCGCTGCCCAGCGCGATGGTAATCCCCTGCTCCGCCAACCAGACAAGCGGCATGATACCCGCGGTGATATTGGCCGTTGCGTCCGGGCAGTGGACGCAAATGCTGTTCGTCGCTTTGAGAATCGCAAGATCGTGTTCCGACGGAAAGATCACATGCGCGAGGATGCTCAGGTTCTCCATGAGCCCCGCGCGTTGATAGATCTCCGCATCCGAGGCATACCCGGGAAACAAGCTTAGGGTATATGCCACCTGTTCGCGCGACTCAACAAGGTGCGTCTGCATGGGGATATGGTATCTTTTAGCGAGTTTCCCCAACCCCTTCAACAGCTCTTCCGAGCAGGTCGGGGCGAATCTCGGCGTGAGGATCGGTTGAACCGATCTGCCACCACGGTGATCCGCCAGAAAGCGCTCGGTCTCATCCAGACTTTCCCGCGTCGTTTCGCAAAGAAAATCCGGACTGTTCTGATCCATGTTAACTTTGCCGACAAACGCAGATAACCCATTTTTCTCGAGCAAATCAAACAAAACGTCTGTCGCGTCTCGATGGATGGTTGTGAAGATGCTCGCGTGGAACGTTCCATGCCGCAGAAAATCGTCGGTCAGTGCGCCGTATGCCGCCTTGGCATACGGCAGGTCGGAGAAGCGCGCTTCCTGCGGGAAGGTGTAGTCGTTCAACCAATCGAAGAGCAGTTTATCCATGCCGACGCCGCGCTGAAAATACTGTGAGGCGTGTATGTGCAGGTCGGAAAACGCCGGAATAATCAAGCAATCGCCATAGTCGCGCCGTTCGATTCCCGTATACCGTTCCGGCAACGTGGAAAATATGCCGGAAACGATCCCGTTTTCCACAACGATCCAGTGGTCGGCATACGCCTCGATTTTCTCCGAGCTTGGCGCATAGAGTATGTCGCCATGACAGGCAAACGCGTCCACGTGGTGCACTCCTTATGATTCGAGATTCTTGAGGTATTCAATGCAGATTTTCGCTTCCTCCAGCCCGCTGGGACTCAGCGTTTCGCTTTCTGCAACAATGTCAATCCCGCGCTTTTCGGCCGTGGATACAATCGCGGACAAGTCTATTTTGCCCAATCCAAAGGGCAGCTCCGTGCCGTCCAACAAGCCGTCTTTGAGGTGAATGGATTTCAGGCGATCGCCGAACACCTCTATTTGTTTCACCGGATCATGCCCCGCAACCTTCGCCCAGAGTACATCCAACTGCAAATCCAGTTCGGTTCGTTCCAGAATGTGCGGGTAGGCGACCGAACCGTCGGCATTCGCTTCAAATTCCTGCCTATGATTATGAAAGCCCAAGCGAATTCCTTCGTTCAGTAATTTTGGACGAAGGCGGTTCACCTGCTTGACAAATGCGTCAATCGCATCCAACGAAAAAAGCTGGTTTCGGTTGATCGTAATGCGTTCGCAGCCAATCACTCGATGGTAACGAACGATTGCGCCGAAGTCCTGATCTATTGTATCACACGACAGATGGGACCCAAACGCACGTAACCGGCTGCCTTCCAGCCAGTCTCGCATCATCTCCGGCGGGACATCATAAAAGCCTGCGAACTCCACACGCTCATAGCCGAGGGCTGCGACGCTTTTGAGCGCCTGCCGCACGTCCCGTTCCATCGCGTCCCGAACGCTGTAAAGCTGAAGCGTGTACATGCTTTTGCTCCCTTATGCCTGCGCGGCCTGATTCAGTCGTTCCACGAGTGTTTCGATCATCTCTTCTGTAATGCTATATGGAACCAGAAGGTCGAGGTGCTGTTTCAGTCCCCAGAACGCGATGTTGAGATGCTTTTCCAGTGCCGGGGTCACGTCTTTCGGCGTAATGAACCCCCATTCGATCAGCGTATCGAAGTACGCCTGTTTGACTCGTTCGTTCTGAAACAGTTCCAGGTAATGCGAATCACTGGTGATCGGCAGCGCGCGCTTTTTTGTGTCGATCACAGTCACGTCCGCACGAAGACGCACATCCTGCGAAGAAGAGCCGATGATGAGCTCAAACGTGCCGCTGTCCACAACCCAGCTCGAGAATGCCGGATCATAATACGCAAAGTCTCTTTCGTTCAGCTTGAACACAATCTCCGTTGATTCGCCCGGTTCCAGATAGATTTTCGTAAAGTGTTTCAGTTCCTTTGGCGGACGCGGCAAGCGGGAGTGTTTGTCCGCCACATAGAGCTGCGGCACCTCTCCGCCGCGCATGCTGCCGGTGTTTGTTACAGTAAAGGAAACGTTCAATGTCTGCGGCAATTGCACTTGTTCGTTGGAAAGTCGCAGCGCGCTATATTCAAACGCCGTGTAGCTCAACCCATGGCCAAACGCGAACAACGGCGCGAGTTCCTTCTTTTCGTAATAACGATAACCGACAAAGATACCTTCCTCGTAAAGCAGTTTATGGTTTTCGCCGGGGAAATGCAGGTATCCGGGGAAATCGCTCATTTTCACCGGCATGGTGACCGGCAGCTTTCCGCTGGGATTCGCCTGCCCAAAGAGCAGCTTCGCGACCGCCGAACCGCTGCCTTCTCCGCAGTACCACATGTCAAGCACGGCCTTCACGCCTTTGATCCAGGGCATAACGACCGACTCGCAATTCATCAACACGACGATGACGTTCTTGTTGACCGCGCTCACGCGGCGAATCAGTTCTTCCTGTGCCCGTTCCACATGCATATGCTTGCGGTTATAGTCGTCGCTCTCTTCGGGCAAAATCGAGCCTGCGAATATGATCGCAACCTCCGCACGCTTCGCCGCATCCACCGCGCGCTTGAGCAGCGCTTCGTCGATGGTATCCGGATCGCGGTAACCCGCTTCATATTCAAGTGCCATTTGATTCGAGCAAATCGCCCGCATCTCGTTGAGCGGGATATCAATCTGCCGCGCATTCACAATTGCGCAACCCGTTCCCTGAAAGACCGGGTGCTCCGCCCAGTCGCCCAATACGGCGATTGTGGAAGGTTTGCTTGCACTCAGCGGCAGAATGTTGTTTTCGTTCTTTAATAGCACTGCGCATTTCTCGGCTGCTTCCTGCGCGAGCTTGTGATGCGCATCGAAGTCTACCGCGGGCTGTTCTTTTCCCGCGCGCGCATAGTTCAGCGCAAGCGTAAGCACGCGGCGGCAGCGGGCGTCCAGCTCCGCTTCGGTCATTTCGCCGTCCTCAACGGCGGCAACAAGCTTGTCGATCGCGATTTTGCTGTGCGGCATCTCAAAATCAAGCCCGGCTTGAAACGCCGCAAGATGGTCTTTGATCGCGCCACAATCCGAAATGACCGCGCCTTCATAGCCCCACTCGTTGCGAAGAACATCCGTCAGGAGCCATTTGTTTTCGCAGGCCTGCACACCGTTAATTTTGTTATAGGACGCCATGACCGTTGCGGGATTTGCCTGTTTGATCACGCGTTCAAACGCATTCAGATAGATTTCGCGAAGCGCGCGTTCTTCTACAATGCTGTCCGAAATGGTTCGTAGATAGTTTGAATCATTACAGACGAAGTGCTTGATGCTCGCGGCAACGCCGTTCCCCTGAAGTCCCTCGACAAACGCTGCGGACAAATCGCCCGCAAGACAAGGATCTTCCGAAAAGTACTCAAATCCACGTCCGTCCAGCGGTGTGCGGCGTGTATTGATGGCGGGTCCGTACAGAAGACCTGCGTTCAGGCTCTTGCACTCTTCCGCAATCGCTGCGCCGACGCGTGCGGAAAGCTCTTTGTCCCAGCCGCAAGCGATGCTCGAACCTGCCGGAAAGCAGGTTGCGGGAATCGTGATGGCCAGCGCATCCTCCGAGTCAAACGAAGCGGACACGCTCTCAACAAACTGCGCCTTCTTCGGGTCCGCATCCGGTACGTCCAGCAGACGCACACCGCTCGTTCCGTCGGTCATAATCAATTTCGGTATTCCGTACTGTGGCATTTCGGCCGTGCGCAACATGGAGCCGTCGACGCACATCTCCGCCTTCTCACGAAGCGTCATCTGCTTCATGATCTGATCGATATTCATTCTCTCTTCCTTTCAGAAAAGGAAGACAACATGCCAGAGATGTTGTCTTCCTCCTGTGAGCCTATTTTCGTGTGCCCCTCTGGCGATTGCCTTGGTTTTGTTGTTCGCTATTGCAACGACGTCCATTCCGCCTGAATCTCAGCAAGCAGTTCGTCGACTGTGAGTTTGCCGGCGGCATACTTATTGATGCTCTCGCCAAAGAGCTGCGCGCCGCCAAATCCCTGCGGATAGTATGCGCTGTAGATGCCGTAGGTCTTGCCCGCGTCGATATACTCCTTGAGCGTCATGCCCGTGGGCCCGATAGCGCTCTCGTCCGCGGCGACGTTGGTGAACGCCGGAATGAGTTTGAAGCCGCTCGTCAGGTTCTTCTGTCCTTCGGGCGTCATAACGAGCCACGTAAGGAACTTCTTGGCTTCTTCTTTCACTGGGGAAGCGTTGTTGACGCTCCAGAACGGAGAACTGCTGACGTAGAACTTGTCGTTCGCAGCCGCGTCTTCGCTCATCGGCATTGGGAACATACCGACATCCATGTTCGGGTCAACCGCGTCCAGCGCGGGCTGGCTCCAGGTGCCGCCGACCATCATGGCCGCCTGACCCGTTGCAAAGTCGGAAACCTGGGTGTTGAAGTCCGTGTTCAGCGGGCTCTTTGCGTAGGCAAATTCAACCGCGACAAGGTTCGCCATGTCAATAAACGCCTGATTACCAACGATGGTCTCGGTGCCCTTGTTGAGGCCGTCGATGAATGCCATCGGGTCGGTCTGGCGCGCCAGCGGCGAGTTAAAGTGGAAGATTGCGGACTGGTAGAATTCCATGAAGTTAGAGCTGAACGGGGTGTATCCCGCCGCAACCAGCTTGTCGCAAGCCGCCTTGAGCTCCGTCAGCGTCTTGGGCACTTCGGTGATGCCCGCCGCTGCGAACATATCCTTGTGATAGACGTAGCCGTGGCCTTCGACCGCCAGAGGGAAGCCGTACACTTTGCCTTCATAGCTGCCGCCAACGAGTGCGGGCTGGCTCATGTACTGCACCCATTCCTGGTCGCTCAGGTCTTCCATGTATTCGGACATGAGCTGCAGGTCCACGTTTCCAGCGGTGGAGAAGATGTCCGGCGCGTTGCCGCCGGAGAACATCGCCTTGAGCTGGGTGGAGAAGTCCTCAGAGGAGGTGGATTCCACGACGAACGTAACGTTGGGATACAGGGCGGTGTATTCCGCGCACGCGGCTTTCAGCGCTTCGTCGATTTCGTACTTGGACTGATAAATGTGAATCTGAACCGGTTCGGCCGGCGCATCGGTAGCCGCAGCTTCCGTTGCTTCGGCGGCAGGTTCTACCGCTTCCGGGGCGGTGCTCGGAGTGGTGGTGCAGCCAAATACGGACGACAGCATCAGAACGGCGAGCAGCAGGGTTGTCATGAGTCGAATCTTTTTCATGTGCCTTTCCTCCATCTTTCCTTAAAGTTAGCGTTGGATTGTTTACCGGTAACCATGTATTGAATCGGCGAAGAGCCGGATTCAAGCGCAAGTAGGCGGCGACGCCTTATCCCTTGACCGCTCCGGACGCGATGCCGGAGACGATCTTCTTCTGCATGAACACGTTGAGCAGCAGAATCGGCGTAATGCTCATAACGATTGCAGGCAGGGCAACGTCCCATTGATTGGCATGCAGGCCAAAGAGCTTGTTGATGGCAAGCTGAACCGTTTGCAGCTGCGAGGTGTTCAGCATGATCAGCGCCACAATGTAGTCGTTCCAGATCCAGAACAGATCCAAAATGAAGATACTCAAAAACGTTGACCGGATCATCGGCAGCACGATCAGCAGAAACGTTTGATAGACGTTGCAGCCGTCAATCATTGCCGCCTCTTCGATTTCCAGCGGAATGGCGCGCACCGCGCCGGTCATAATAAAGGTGGAGAAGCCAAGACCGATTCCAACATAGGTCAGAATCCCGCCCCAAAGGCTGTCGTTGAGCCCGAGCGCACTCATGGTCTTGACCAACGGCAACATCACGGACGCAAACGGAATCAGCAGCGAGCCGATCAGCAGCGTTTCAAACGCCTTGCTGAACTTTGTCGGATGGCGCACGATCCAGTAGGAGACCATCGCGGATATGACGAGGATCAACGCGACCGATCCAAAGGTAACCAGAATCGTATTGGTCATCGCCTTGCCCAAATTAAGCGTTTGCCAGGCGTTGGAATAGTTGCTCCACTGCACCGTGGCAGGCAGGCCAAGCAAGTCGGTCATGATCTGCCCCTGCGGTTTGACCGAGTTATAAATCACCAGCGCAAACGGGGCAAAGAAAAACAGCGCGCCAATCAGCGAAACAACGAACTTCAGAGTTTTTTGTACCCGTTCTTTCGTCTTCATCCCAATGCACGCTCCTTCCTTCTGCTGAAGAACATTTGAGCTGACGTGACCGTGAAGATGATCAGAAAGAAAATGATGGATTCGGCATTCGCAAAGCCGTAGCGGTTTGCGCTGAATGCGTCATAGTAAATCTGCAGCGCCATCGGCGTTGTCGATCCATACGGCCCGCCTTTGGTCAGCGCAACGTTCACATCGAACATTTTAAACGCGGAAGAAATCGTCCAGAACAGGCAGACGGTGATGTATGGCATGCAGTGCGGAATCTTGATCTTCCAGAACGTTTTCCAGGCGCTCGCGCCGTCAATGCGCGCCGCTTCGGAGAGATCGGCCGGCACACCGGAGAGCGCCGCAATCATGATTACCATCACGTATCCAACGCCTTGCCAGACGCTGACAATCACGAGGGCAATAAATGCGGTCGCCTCCGTGCCAAGCCACGGCAGCTGTAACACCGCCCAACTGATTTTCGTGCCTAAGAACTGAATGACGAGAATAAAGATGAACCGCCAGATGTAGCCCATGACCACACCGCCCATGGTGTTTGGCAGAAAGAAGATGGCGCGAAAGAAGTCACTTCCGGCAAAGCGGTTGATCAACAGCGCCGCAAGCCCAATGCCAAGCAGATTGGTCACAACAACGATGACCGCGCTGATGCTGACGGTGAAGCCAAACGCTTCGAGAAAGCGGGAATCCTTTGAAAAAATGTCGATGTAGTTCTGAAGCCCGATGAAATTGACCGTTTTGGAGATGCCATTCCAATCCGTCATCGAATAATAGATGCTGATGAGAAACGGGATGATGACCACGACCAGAAACAGCAGCGCCGCCGGCCCCAGGAAGACGAAGTGTGGTATCTGTTTGCGTATGGAACTCCTCATTGCAGACCTCCTCGCAATGGCGGGATGTACGGTGGCAACAAATCCTTATGGATGGATTATATGTTCGTGCTCCTGCCAAATCTATCCGAAACTATACAACAATAGTATCATTTCTTGACCTTTTTTGCTATTTTTCGTATAATATAGATTGATTTTAAGCTCATTTTACGATAATCAACTGGAGTACTGTTATGGAAACGCACTGGTCGGAAAACCCAAAATACTTCTATGAGGTCGTGTCCCGCAGCAAGCAGTTTCTTGTTATGGTCTATTTTCATGCTCGCTCCGGCATCAATTACTGCGCAAAGCACTGGCATCGCAGCTTGGAAATCTGCTGTTTTATGAACTCGCACGTGACCGTTTGGAACAACGGAAGGACAATCGAATACCCGCCGGACAGCCTGATTCTGTTCAATTATGGAGATGTCCATGAGCTCATTCCCCGGAATCTGGACAACCCGCTCGGCGTTTCGCTGATTTTTCCGTATGAGTTTTTAATCGACTATTCCATCAAACCCGAGGAGATTCGCTTCCTCGACAGTGCAGGAGAAGAGAAGGACGCCGAGCTGAAACATCACATGCATACCATTGTGAGTCTGTCGCTCTCCGAGCAGGACGACCCCTTCTACTACCTGCGCGTCAATAGCGAAATCTTTCAGCTGCTCCATCTGCTGATGACGAATTATCGCTCCGACAATGCAGAAAATCAGGAATCGCTGCGGCATCTCGATCGCTGCAAGCAAATTCTCGCCTATATTGACAACAATTTCTCCAGCCCGATCACCTTGGAATCCCTGGCGAATGAGCTTGGGCTATCGGTTGGTTATCTGGCGCGCTATTTCAACAAGCACCTTGGCACAACGTTTAAACAGCATCTAACGAGCGTGCGTCTCCAGCACGCGCTCATCGAAGTGCTGCGCGACGATAAAACCATGCTCGAAATCGCAATCGAGTGCGGCTTTCCGGATTATCGCTCGTTTGTTTCGGCTTTTCGAAAATGGTATCGCTACACGCCTTATCAATACCGCATGCTGCAGCAGGAGCGCCGCAAGAAGCAGCTCGTCGACCATACGCGGCCGGAGCTGGTCTTTAATCAGCACATCACCGATTCGCCGGTGGCGGAAGGTCTCTAAGCAAAAATCAACAATCTTGACAGCGCTTTTTCAATTGGATATACTCTAGCCGACCTTTTTCAACAGATCCGCGTCCCGTTCCGCCATAGAACCGAAGAACGATTGTATTGCTGGCAGCAAATCCTTATGCAACCGCAATAGAGTATTCGGAGGTGTTTGCTATGGCTTATTTTCAGTGCAACTTCTATTCGCAGGTGTTACAATTCAGCACCACAATCGGCGTCATTCTGCCGTCCCCCGACTCAAACGATATCTTCGGCAGCGGGGATCTGGCTTACTTCACGCCCGGGGTTCGCTTTCAAACGCTGTATCTCTTTCATGGCGCATATGGCGATTACAGCGACTGGATGCGGAACACCAGCATCGAGCGGTATGCGCAGCAACGCAGAATCGCCGTCGTTATGCCGTCCGCCGGAAACAGCTTCTATCAGGATATGTATCAGGGTGAGCCATACTTGACTTTTCTTTCCGAGGAACTCCCGAAGTTCGTACAGACCGCCTTTCCGCTTTCCTCCGCGCGGGAGGATAACTTTACCGCGGGTCTGTCGATGGGCGGTTATGGAGCGCTTCTGATTGCGCTGTCAAAGCCGGAGCAGTATGCCGCCGCGGCGAGTCTTTCCGGCGCGGTCGATCTGGCTCGATTGGCGAAGGACTCCGCCGCTGTTGCGGGCGAGCACCCGTTCGCATTTGAGCGGATTTTTCAGGACTATACCCACCTGGAAAACACAGACGCAGATCTGTTTCATCTGATCCGCCGTAATCGTGCCGATAACCGGCCGTCCACAAAACTCTTCATCAGCTGCGGCACGGAGGATTTTCTCTATCCGTTGCATCATGGCGCGAAGAAGTCTCTGCTTGCACTCGGCGCGGATGTACACTTTGAAGAGCACCCCGGTGCGCACAATTGGGAGTACTGGGATCGGCACATACAACGCGCAATGGACTGGATGCCGTTGAAGAACCGCGTGCTATAGCGGCTTTAACCGGTTACCTTCACGAATACGATCCTGTATCCAATCAAGAACATGCCATTCATGGATCGGCAAAGAGCTTTGCTCTGCTCAATGCCTACCACGAGAGAACACATCGTGTCCGGCATAAATACGAATCGTTCTCCTCTGTTCGACTATTTCGGTAGATCGATCATTCCGGGCAGGCCGTCAAACGCAAAAGGCCAGTCGGCAAAGCTGCCAGCTGGCCTTTCGCTTGATCAGGAACGCGCTCAATCGTAAGAAGAAGCAGGTATTCCAATGGTTCCGTCAGAAACTAGACTTACTCGTACGAGTAGGTTTCGACGTTGTCCGCCGTGATCAGCACGGTGCCGGAGTCGTAGATGGAATCAACTTTGATGCCGGTGAGATAATCCATCGCCAGCTGGCCGGCCATGAAGCCCATCTTGTAGAAGTTCTGACCCATGGTTCCCCAAATCTCGCCGTCGCGAATCTTCTGGAGCGTATCCGCGGTGTCGTCGATGGCCAGAATGGTCACCTTGCCGGTAATGCCGAGTTCTTCACAGGCCAGCGCTGCGGACGGGCCAGCAAAGCCTTCGAGGCAGAGGATGGTGTCGATTTCCGGATGCGCCTTCATATCGTCCTTGAACTTCTCAAGGCTCACGACGCTGTCGGCGTTGTCCGCATCCACGAGAATGGTTTTGATGTCCGGATAGTCGCTTGCGCACTTGGCTTCAAACGCCTCGCGCTGCTGAAGCTGGTTGCTGGTGTCAAGGTTGGCCATCATGGTGAGCACGTTGGCTTTTCCGCCCTTGACCTGATTGATATAGTCCGCGGCGAGCGCGCCGTATGCGGCGTTATCCGTGCCAATGAAGCAAACGCGGCCGGAGTCTGCGCCGGAGTCGGAGCTGATGTCGATGATCGGGATGCCCGCTTCCTTAGCCTGCGCATACAGCGTGCTGATGGCGGTGAAGTTATACGGCGTGGTCACGATGAGGTCGGGTTTTTCCACAATCGCGCTCTGCAGAGCTTCAAACATCTGCGTATCATCCAGCACGGACGGCCCGATGATCTTGAGTTTGAATCCAAACTTTTCCGACGCGGCCGTAATACCGTTGTCGGCGCTGGTGAAGACCGAGCTTCCAACCAACGGGTTCACCCAGATGATGTAGGGCACGTCTTGGGCTGCGACGGGGGCTTCGGTGGCTTCCGTTGCAGTTTCGTTGGCGGTCGCTTCTGCAGCCGGGGCGGTCGTTGTTGCGGGGGCTGCCGTGCATCCTGCAAACAGCAGGCTCATCGCCATGATCAGCGCGATGCCAAGCAGTATTCCTTTTTTCCGATACATAAGTCTTTCCTCCACTTTCCTTTTTTATCTGTTATATCCCGTATTTTTCAACACAGGTTGCAGCTTTCATCACCGTCTCCTGCGAGAACGAATCACGGTCGATGTTTCCCCAGATCTCCCCGTGCCCGAAGACAAGCATTCGGTCGCAGACGCCGATCAACTCGTTGAGTTCCGACGAGATGAATATGATCGCTACGCCTTTCTGGGCGAGCCGGTAAACAATGTTGTAAATTTCAATCTTTGCGCCAACGTCCACACCACGGGTGGGTTCGTCGAGAATCAGCACCTTGAGGTCCTTCATCATCCACTTGGACAGAACCACCTTTTGCTGGTTTCCGCCGGAGAGGTTCAAAATTCGGTCCTCAATACCGCCTGCGCGCACATGCAGCATGTCGTAAAAGGTCTGCGCAAGGCTCTCTTCCTTCTTCTTTTTCAGGAACCCGGCCTTGGAGATGTCCTTCAGGCTCGCAATCGTCATGTTCTCCCGCAACGTCATCGGCGCGATGATGCCGGAGCCCTTGCGATCCTCGGAAACCATTCCGATTCCCTGCGAAATTGCGTCGCGCGGCTTTTGAATCTTGATCTCGCGGCCATCCAGAAACACTTTTCCGCTGGTCTTTTTCATATAGCCGTACACGGCGCACATGCTCTCGCTCCGCCCGGCGCCAACCAGACCGGAAAAGCCCAATATCTCGCCGCGCCGAACCTCGAAACTGACGTTCTCCACGCTGTTCTTATCCAGAATATACGGGTGCGGAACCGTCAATCCCTCCACGGAAAACACGACGTCTCCAATGGTTGCCGGCTGTTTGTTATACATTTCGCCGAGCGGACGGCCGATCATATCGCCAATGATCTGATCCACCGTGGATTCGGCGCGACTGCGAACCGAGATCATCTCGCCGTCGCGCAGCACCGCAATGCGATCCGCAATCTCGAGCACTTCGTCCAGACGATGCGAAATATAGATGCAGGAGATGCCCTGCGAAACGAGATTCCGAATGATCTGGTTGAGATTTCGCGCGTCGGATTCCGTCAGCGCGCTGGTCGGTTCGTCCAGAAGTATGATTTCGGGTTTGCAGACCAGCGCTTTTGCTATGCTCAGCAGTTGCTGCTGGCTGTTGCTCAGGTTTCGAACGTCCTCGTAGGGATCGACGTTCAGATTTACAATATCGAGATATTTCTGCGCTTCGCGATAGATCTCTTTCCAGCGGATGAACGGCCCCTGATGGGGCAGCACGCCCAGAAACAGATTTTCGGCGACGGAGAGATCCCGATGCAGGCTGATCTCCTGATGGACCATCTCAATGCCGTGTTCCTTCGCGTCGTGCTCGCTGCGAAACTCGCATTTCTTGCCCCGAACAAAGAACTCACCTTCGTATTCGCCCGCCGGGTAGACGCCGGAGAGAATATTCATCATGGTCGATTTGCCAGCGCCGTTTTCGCCGACAATCGCCAGAATTTCACCCTGATAGAGGTCCATGCTCACCTGATGAAACACCGTAACCTTGCCAAAGTGCTTGGACACCTGTTTCACTTCGAGTATCTTTTCCATAGCTGCCACTCTTCCTAAGCCGCCTTCCGTTGGCTCCTCTGGTATTGGTCAAATCCGACGGCTACGATGATGATCAGGCCCATGACGAATTTCTGCCAGTACGCGGAGACGCCGACGAGATTCATGCCGCTCGATAGTACGCTCATCAGGAGCGTGCCAAGCACCGTGCCCAGAATGGTACCCGCGCCGCCGTTCAGGCTGACCCCGCCGATGATCACCGCGGTAATGACGGTCATCTCCGTGCCGTCCCCGACACTCGGCTGGCCGGAGCCCATGCGCGCCGCGGTCAGGATGCCGGACAGCGCGGCAAGCGTGCTGCAGAGCAGATACACGCTGAAGGTAACGCGGTTCACGTCAATTCCCGCGAACTTTGCCGTCTCCGGATTGCCGCCAATCGCGTAGACCTTTCGTCCGAAGGTCGTGTGCTTCAATATAATATGACCGGCCAGCGCCAGCACGGCAGCCACCAGAACGATATATGGAATCCCCAGAACATAGCCCTTACCGAACTGTGAGAACGCATCCGGCAGCGGGTAAATCGGCGAGCCCTTCGTCAGCACGAGAACCAGTCCGCGCGCCATATACAGGCTGCCGAGGGTCGCGATCATCGGGGGTATTTTGAGTTTCACAACAAAGAGCGCATTCAGGAATCCGAACAGCGCGCCGCAGAGAAGGCCAAGTAATACCGCAACGAAGATCGGCAGATGAAAATAAAACATCGCCGCGGCGGAGACCAGCCCGCTCAATGCCAGAATGGAGCCAACCGAAAGGTCCAGCCCGCGCGCAATCAGCACAAACGTCATGCCGAGCGCAATAATCAGGGTATATGATGTGTTGCGCAAGACGTCCATGATGTTGCTGTAGGTCAGGAAGATGGGATTCACGATCTCCACCAGCACGCTGAGCAGGATCAGGATAGATAGAATCCCCAGCTCTTTCGTCTTTAGCATTGATTTAAAAAAGTTCTTCTTTCGTTCCATCTCTGTGCTCCGTTATTCGTAATTTCGGATTAGAATATTTTATTCAGACATGCCAGCGTACTACGCAGTAAGAGCCGTTGTCCAAGTGCATTCAAATGCAGGCCGTCGTTGAGCAGAATCTCCTCCGGAGAGTACTTCGCGTATGTCGGACGCATGTCGTTGAGCGTTACGCCATATTCCATGGAAAGCTCGCAGATCAATTGGTTGAGCGCATCAATTTCGGATGGGTGATAACACCAGTTGGAATCGGGAAATCTTTTTCGAAGTCGTTCGTTGATGACCGGGCTGATGGTGGTTAAAATCACCTTTGTGCCTCTGCTTTTCAAAATAGAGATGATATAGCGCAGGTTCTTCTCGATGTCGCCAAGACTGACGCAGGAGTTCGCGTAGGCGTCGTCGTTTCGCCGCAGGTCGTTTGTACCAATCAGAATGCAGACGACGTCCGGTTCGTATCGAAGCACTCTTTCGTAAAATCGCATCACCGCGTCGTCGCTCTTGTCGCCGGAAACCGCGGCGTCGATGATGTTTACATTCGGCCGGTCCCGGTAAAGCTCGCGAATGGTGTTCAGGTAGCTCTCCCGGTCGCTGGTGATGGAATCCCCCAGAAATACAATGGAACGTTTGCCTTCCAGCCCCGGAATGGTCACTTCCCTGCGGGTTTGTTCCGCTTCCGCTTGAACGGTTTGGTGAAAGGATTCGATCAGCGTTTCTACTTCGTTCCGATCCGCATCAAACACCATTGCGATTCGTTCCGCGTCCTGCTCCGGAAGATCCAGAATCAGTTTGTGCATGTTAAATTTCACACTATTATAAAGTTCTGAAGCCAAAGATAAGTCTTCCAATGGATTTGCCCTTCCTAATGCAAACGTTTGCTTTATCCGAGTATACTATATGCCATATTGCGTGTCAATAGTCCGCGATCGTTTCCACTGGAATTTTATTTATACGCCATATTCGATGATTATTGTTGTTTTTTATCACATTTTCGTACAACGACATGCCAGTTGTCCCCTTTTCTAGATTTTGCTTCATGCAATGGTTTGCACAATATCACTGGACAGTTTTGCATGGATCGTTTATAATAGCGCTATTAGCATAGGAAACAATCCATTGCGCACGAACGATAAGGCGGTTGAGCATGGCAACGTTAAAGGATGTAGCAAAAAAAGCGGGAGTGAATATCTCCACCGCGTCGCGCGCGCTGAACGGCGGCCTGAATATCTCGCAGGAGACGTGCGACCGCGTCAAACAGGCGGCTGAGGCACTGCAGTATTCCCCCAATCTTTCCGCGCGCATCATGGTCGGCAAGGGCTCCCGCATCATCGGGTGCATTGTTCCCGAGGTGGATAGCAACTACTTTGCACGGATCATCTTTGAAATAGAAAAACGTTTGCAGGCCAAGGGCTATTTTCTGATGATTGCGAATACCCAGTTTAGCGGAGAAAAAGAGGTTGCCGCGCTCAACACCTTTTGCCAATACAACGTGGACGGCATCTTTCTGGCCTGCACAATCCACCAGGACATTCTGGACAAATTCGCGCAGCCGCTGAAGGACAAAGGAATCCCGCTGGTGCTCATCGAAGCCCGGCTGCACAGCAACGACTATAACTACATCATGGTCGATGACGAGGCGGGCATTACGCACGCAATTGCCTATCTGCTGGAGCGGGGGTATTCGCGTGTCGGGTTTTTGAGCGATTATATTCTGGTGGATTTGCGAAATGACCAGTTCGTCGCCGCGCTGCGGCACAACGGGCTCGATCCCGCCGAGAATCCAATCTATACCCATAAGACCATGCGTTTTGAGACCGCCGGATATGAGATGATGAAGCTCGCTCTATCCGACCCGAACCGCCCGAATGCGTTCCTCGCCGGGTACGACGATATCGCCATTGGCGCCATGCGAGCCATCGACGAGGCAGGGCTTCGCGTTCCGGAGGATATCGCGCTGATCGGCAACGACAACATTCGGGAAGCGCCCTTTCTGCACAAAGCACTGACCACGCTTTCGCCGCCCTTGGAACGAATGGCCGAGCTCGGCGTAGACCTCATGATCAGCTGCGTGGAGAAGAACGAACTGAGCATCATCCACCGAATTCAGCTTATGCCCGAACTGATCATCCGCGAGACCACATGACGAAGTAGATGGACAGTTCCCGAAACAGACATTTGAAACATACAAAAAGCCCAGATGATCTGGGCTTTTTATTATGGTAATTACAACTTGGCTTTTACAAGGTGATTGGAAGGCCCTTCCGGTCACAGAGCATCTCAGGAGAATTTCGGTTCGACATGCACCATGACATCGTATGCGTCCGGCACATGCTCGATGATACGGGTTTTTGCGTGCTCCGCAATCGTATGCCCCTCGTCGACGGAAATCTTCGCGTCCACTTCGATGGCCAGATCGATAAAGAGCCGCTGCCCGATGTAGCGCGCCTTGATATCCGGAACGGAAACGATTCCGCCAATTTCAGATACCACGCCCCCAATTTTGGTAAGCTGCTCGCTGTCCGGCGCGGAATCCATCAAGCCCTTAATGGAATGCTTGAGAATATCATACGCCACCTTAAAGATCATGCAGGCAACAACCGCGCCGGCAACCGGATCGAGGTATTGCAGAAACGCAATGCCGAGTTTCCCGCCAATGATGCTGCCGAGAATGCCGACAAACGTACCGATGGAAGAATACGCATCCGAACGATGGTGCCATGCATCCGCGATGATCGCCTCGCTGTTGATCTGTTTGCCCGTTGAGTAGGTAATGCGGAACATAGCCTCCTTGACGACAACGGACACCACAGCTGCGCCAAGCGCGAGGAAAGTCGGCGTTGTGAACGTATGCTGTAGAATGGAGTCCACAATTCCTTTTACGATCAGCAGCGCCGCAACCACCAGCGTAATGCCCACGAAGGCCGCAGCAATCGGTTCGACTTTTCCGTGTCCATACTGGTGTTCGCGATCCGCCGGCTTCTGCGCCACTTTGATGCCAACGAGCACGACAGACGTCGCCACGATATCCGACGCGGAATGCAGCGCGTCGGCAACCATTGCCTTGCTGCCTCCGAGAACGCCCGCGGCAAGCTTGAGTGCGCTCAGAACGATATTTCCAATGATGCAGGCGATTGTGACCTTTTCGCCCGTTTTATAATTTACTTCTTTCATGTTTCCGTTCCCTGCTGTTTTATTCGGGTACACACTTCTGGCAGCAGCCGCCCGTTCCATCCGCCGGGAAATTTTCCGATGCAAAGCAGCACGGGGGGCTTCATGGCCCGCTCTGTGCTGTTATTGCATCGTCAATCGCTCGACGATTTCTGGGCGACGCTGCCCAAGTGTTTCAGTCCATCCGAAGAGGACAAACGACATAGTTCAGCTTATGCGTTAGCCTTCTTCTTTTTGAACAGCTTCTTAATATCGCCCCAGAACGGCCAGATCAACATGCCGATGTCAATGATGATCAGGATAATCGAAAGCGGCGAGAAGATAACTTTCGACACAGAGCCGGACATCAGAAGGAGCGCGCGCCTCAGATCGATCTCGGCGCTCTTTCCGAGAACAAAGGATAATACGAACGGAGCCAACGGAATCCCCAGTCGATCCATGAAATATCCGACGATTCCAAAGAAGAGCACCAGAATCATGTCGAATGCCAGATACCGGAAGCTGAAGGAACCGAGTATACAAAGAACCGTAATAATGGGAATTAGAACGCTGCTTGGCACCTTCGTGATCTTCGCATAGAAGCGGGCGCCAAACATGCCGAACAGCAGAATGAATACGTTCGCGAGAATCAAGCCGAAAATGAGGCCGTACACATACTTGCCGTTCGTGGTGAACAGCTGCGTTCCCGGTGCCAGCCCGTGAATCATCAGGGCCGCAAGGAACAGCGCCGAGGTGCCGTTTCCGGGAATACCCAGAGTGAGCAGCGGAACGAGCGAACCGCCGACCACGCCGTTGTTTGCTGCCGATACCGAAGCCAAACCCTTCGGGTTGCCTTTTCCAAAGGAATCCGGGTCTTTGTCGGAACTCCTCGCGAGGTTGTAGCTCAACCCTGCGGCAACCGTCGTTCCAGCGGCGGGTACGATGCCGATCAATGTTCCGATGACCGAGCCGCGAAGCGTTTCGATTAAAATGTGCTTAAGTTCCTTGAAGGAAAGCCACACCTTGCCGGTCATGCTCTCCTCGCCAATGACGATGGATTTTCTGTTTTCCGCGATCAGAACGAATACCTGAGAGAATGCAAACATGCCGAGCACGACAGGCAGAAGCGGCAGGTCGTCGTGAATCGCAGGAATGCCAAAGCTGAAACGAGATACGCCTGTAATTCCGTCCAATCCGACCAGCGAACAAAGGAACCCGAGCGACGCGCTCATCAGTCCTTTCAGCGCTTTTCCCTTAACGAGGCCGATAATAATGATGATGCCCATCATGACCGTCAGAAACAATTCCCAGGAGCCAAAGTAGAAGGCCAGTTTCGCAAGCGACGGCGCGATGAAGAGCAGCGCCAGGCAGCCAATGATGCCGCCGACAAAGGCAGAAACCGTTGTCACGCCGATGGCTTTCAGACCTTCGCCTCGTAACGTCATGGGGTACCCGTCCAACGTCATAAACAGCGAGTCCGAGGTTCCGGGTGTGTTGACGAGAACCGCCGTAATGTTTCCGCCGTAGGAGCCGGTTACATAGATTGCACCAAGGCAAATGAGCGCCGTCGTCGGCGGCAGCGAGAACGTCAGCGGCAGAAAAATACCGATGCCGGTATCTGCCGACATGCCCGGCAGCGCGCCTAAAACAACACCAACGATTGCGCCTATGCACAGCCATAACAGATTCTGCAACGTAAATAGTTGCGTGAAGAATTCGAATACTTTCATAGTGCTATCTCCTGAACTTCTTGGTTGTTAAAAGAGAATGGATTCAGGCATCTGCATAGACAACAATAAGCCGAAAAACAGATAAATGAAAAGCATCACGCCGATATCAACGCCGACGATGACCTTCCAACTCCGCTGACCCAAAACAATCATTCCGATCGGCAGGAACACCAGCGAAGCGATATAGAACCCCACGAGGGAAATGCCAAGGATATAAAGCAGAATAATTCCTGCCATCAGCAGCGACTTGCCGGTGCCGTTCAGATTCACATCCTCGTTTGTGTACTTCCCGCGAAGAATCTGAATGAAGTATACCGTAGCGAGCAGGATGGACAGTATGCAAAGCACCTGCGGGAATATTCTTGACGTCTGGTCTTCAATTGCAAAGGTTGAAATCAGAAACAACGCAGACATTACATAGATGAAGATGCAACCTATCAGGTTGTAATTAAACTTCCCATCTTTTTTCAAGTTGTATTACCTCCCAGACAATATAAAGCTTAATATCAGAATAGTCTCATGTAGAATTTGAAAGCTCATACATGAGACTATTCCTGTTCAGCAAACGAAAGAGCTTATGCCCAGGGCTCGGTCTGCCAGAGCTGCTGGTACGTTTCGAAGTATCCATCGAACATGGCGGTCGTGTC
>JAYFPQ010000141.1:0-17027 GCA_034927595.1 Christensenella sp. | reverse complement strand
AGCGGCACATCGGTTATCTGCCGGAGCTTCCGCCGCTCTATCTCGACATGACGCCGCGCGAATACCTCGCGTTTGTCTGCGAGATCAAGCGCGTTCCCAAGGCGGAGCGAGCGGCCGCGATCAACGAAAACATGCGGCGCACCGGCCTTCTGGACGTCGCGAACCGGCAGATCGGCCAGCTCTCCAAGGGCTACCGGCAGCGCGTTGGCATTGCGCAGGCGCTGGTCGGCAACCCGGAGGTCATCGTTCTGGACGAGCCGACCGTAGGGCTCGATCCCGCGCAGATCGTGGAAATTCGCGAACTCGTTCGGGAGCTTGGCAAGGATCACACCGTTCTGCTCTCGAGTCACATTTTATCGGAAGTCAGTGAGCTCTGCGACGAGGTGCTGATTCTCTCAAAGGGGAAGCTTGTCGCCCGGGATACGCCCGAAAAGCTCGGCGAATTGCTCGGTTCGGGCAATCGCTTGTACATGGTTGTGGAAGGCGGCGAGGATTCGGTTCGCGCCGTGTTGGAATCCACAGGAATCGCAGGGGTTCTTCGTTTAAAATCCGTTGGCGCCGGACGTGTTTCGGTGGAAGCGGAGGCGGACGAAGAGGCGAAGGAACGAATCTTTTATGCGTTTGCGCAGGCGAAGATGATGATTCGCGAAATGCGCTCGGAAAAGATCACGCTCGAAGAGATATTCCTCGAATATACCGGCCTGGGGAAGGGGGATACGCATGACCGCCATTGCTAAGAAAGAGCTGCGTTCCTACTTTCACGGTATGATGGGTTGGGTGTTCTTCGCGCTGATTCTGCTGACGTTCGGCATCTATACCGCCGTACTCAGCCTTTCGAAGGGCTATGCCGATTTCTCGCTGGTGCCTTACAACGCACAGTTCGTTTATTTGATTGCGATTCCGCTGCTCACGATGCGCTCGCTGTCGGAGGAACGGCGGGCGCATACGGATCAGCTGCTGTACTCCAGCTCGCTGAGCTCCGCCGACATCGTGCTTGGCAAGTACCTTACCAGCGTCGTGATGCTTACGCTGCCGCTCGCGGTCTGCTGTCTGTATCCGCTGGTCCTCTCCGGTTACGGGCGCGTTGCGCTCGGCACCGCGTATGCAACAATGCTCGCGTTCTTTCTGCTCGGCTGCGCGCTTTCGGCCATAGGCCTGTTCTTTTCGGCAATCACGACGAATCCGTTCGTCTCCGCCGCCATCACGTTCTGTGCGCTGCTGTTTTGCTACTTCGCAAGCGACCTTGGCGGCCTGCTCTCCGTGAGCTTGCTTGCAGCGCTGCTGTTCTTCTCGATTCTGGCGCTTGCGGTGGCTGCGCTGCTCAGGGTGCTGACCAAGAACTGGCTCGCGGCGGGCATCGCGTTTGCCGTGCTGGAAGCGGCACTCTTACTGATTTACTTCTTCGCGCCGGGCCTGCTGGATGGTTCCGTCGCCTGGGCGTTCTCCGGCGTCGCGCTCTTTAGCAAGCTGGACTCCTTCAGCAACGGGATTCTCGATCTCACCGCGCTGGTGCAATATTTGTCCATTGCTTGGCTGTTTGTGTTCTTCGCCATTCAGGCGGTCGAAAAGAGAAGATGGAGTTGATGCGGCTATGAAAAAACCATCGATCAGCCGCAGAACACAAAGCGGCGTCTATAGTCTGGCAATCTCGCTCGTGATGATTGCCGTGGTGATCGGGCTGAATCTGCTCTTCTCGCTGCTGCCCGAAAGCGCGGTGAAAATCGACACCACTGCGGAACGGCTCTACACGGTTTCCGAGCAGACCAAGCAGGTGCTCTCCGGTTTGTCGGAGGACGTTTCGCTCTACCTGATCGTCGAGCCGGGCAAAGAGGACAACTACGTGGTCAACCTGCTCGGGCGTTATGCGCAGCTTTCCGACCACATCAAGCTTCAGATGATCAATCCCCTGCTCCACCCGACCTTTACCGCGCAGTATACGGATCAAACGGTGGAAAACAACGGCGTGATTGTATACTCTGCCGAGCGCAGCATGCTGGTGCAGAAGAACGACATGTTCGAATACGGGTTTGATTATACCTATTATACAAACGCAACGGTGTTCAACGGCGAACGAAAGATCACCGGCGCAATCGGCTACGTGACGCAGGAGAGCGTACCGGCGGTGTACCTGCTCGGCGGCCACGGGGAAGCTGCGCTTTCCGACCGGCTCAGCGACGCAATCACGACGGAGAACTTCGACCAAAAATCGCTCGACCTGCGCATAGCCGGCAGCATTCCAACGGACGCCGCGGCAGTGGCAATCGTCTCCCCGCAGAGCGACCTCTCAACGGAGGAAGCAACCGCGCTGCAAGCGTATCTGGACAACGGCGGACGGCTATTGTTCATCTCCGGCTACTGCGCAGAACCGCTGACCAATCTTTACGCGGTGCTCGCCGCGTTCGGGATCGAGCCCGTGCAGGGCGTCGTGATTGAAGGCGACGGCGCGCACAGCATCTCCGGCTATGCCTACTACCTGCTACCGACGTTGCAGCAGCACGCGATCACCGAACCATTGATTGCTTCCGGCGCGGAAGTCGTTGTTCCAACGGCGATGGGGCTGAGCGAAACCGCTTCGCACCGCAGCACGCTAAGAGTGACCCCGCTGTTGACGACCTCGGACAAGGCATACTGCAAGGCGGACCCGTATGCAACGCAGACCTTTGATCGCGAAGCGGACGACAAAGGAGGACCATTCCACGTTGCGATGGCTTCGGAGGAATCGTTTGGGGACACGAACATCCGGCTCGTCTGGATCGGTTCGGATCAGATGATTCTCGATCCGGCGGACGACATCGTTTCCGGCAGCAATGTGGACTTCGTGGTCAACGCGCTCGGCTGGATGTGCGACAAAGAGGACAGCATTCAGGTTCGCGCAAAATCCACGCTGACGAACTATCTGACCGTAACAACAGCTTTGAAAAACACCATGGGCGCGGTGATCACGGTACTGCTGCCCGGGGCGGCGCTGGCCGCCGGAGCGGCGATCTACGCCCACAGGAGACGCCGTAAATGAACAAACGAAAGCTCCTTCGACTGCTGCTGCTGGCGGGCGCCGCCGTACTGCTTCTTACCGCGTACCTGATCTGGTCGGCGCTTTCCAGCCGACCAAAGGATGCGGGCGAAACGGTGCTGTTTCAGGCGAACGATATCGTAGAGATTCAAAGCAGCTATGCGGGCGAAGAACAGGTGTTTTCGAAGGAGCAGGGCGTCTGGGTGCTCAAGAGCGACGCGGCTTTCCCGCTGAACATCGCATACATCGGGGACATGGAGGAAGCGCTCTCCAATCTGGTTGCCACGGGCAAACTGGAAAGCAACAACCTCGCGGAGTACGGGCTAGCGGTTCCCGTCTTCGAAGTTTCGGCAAAGACCGCAAGCGGAAAGACCTTTTCCTGCTCCGTCGGCAACGAAAACAACACCGCCGACGTCGTCTACCTCCGCACGGATGGCGGCATCTACACGGTGGACGTCGGCTTCTCCAGAAGATTCAGCCACACGCTGCTAGAGATGGTGGAAAAGCAGCCGCTGCTGAACCTCCAACCATCCGATGTCACCGAGATTACACTCGGAAACGGCAACGGCACTTGGAGCCTCAAACGTGATCCAGCCGCGATCCCCAAGGGATACGCCAATCTTGAGTGGATTCGAAACGACGGAGCGGCGGCGGACTCCGAGCAGGCAAAAGCGCTGATTCAGTCAATCGCCGGGATGCGCGCCGAAGAGACCGTCGCCTACCAACCGGACGAGGCAACGCTGGCGCAGGCCGGGTTCGACCATCCCGCGGCAACGATCGAGATTCGCACAGAAGAAGCGGACTGGACGGCGCAGATTGGCGGCAACACGGCGGACGGACTCACCTACGTCTGGCTGCCGGGTGCAAAACTGCTCGCCACCTTCGCGCCTGCGGTACCGGAAGAGCTCTTGAACCTCACCCCGCAGGACAGCCTGAATCGACAGGTGTTTCCGGTGGCATTTGACGGATTAACTTACGCGGACGTGGAGTTCGACGGGACAAGCCAGCAGGTGGACTTTTCCAAAGAGGGCAGCGCCTGGGACTTCTACTATGCGCTCTCCACCATGCGGGCGGAACAACTCGCCGAAACGCAACCCGCGGGAAACGCGGGCGTGACGATTACCGTCCTCACGACCGACCCGAACGAGACCTACGTGCTCTCGTTTCAGAAGTACAACGAAGATTTTTACAGCGTGCGTGTTCTCGACTCCATTCAGCTCGTCAACAAGCGGGACGTCGAACAGCTGCTGAAGATACTAGAAGCGTAAATACCACACTACGGAGGCAAAGCATGATCGAGGTTCGTGGATTATACAAGGCTTACGGCTTGAATCTGGCGGTGCGCGGCGTATCCTTCCAGGCAAACAAGGGAGAGATCGTCGGCCTCGTTGGGCGCAACGGCGCGGGCAAATCCACCACGATGAACATCATAGCCGGATACATCTCCTCGGACGAGGGGAACGTCTGGATCAACGGGCACGACATCCTCAAGGAACCGCTCGAAGCAAAGCGTCACTTGGGCTACATGCCGGAGTTCCCGCCGCTCTATGCGGAGATGACCGTCTACCAGTATCTGGCGTTCGTCTGCAAGCTCATGGGCGTGCCGAAGGGGCAGATCGCGAGCCACCTCAAGGGCATTCTCGATCAGGTCGGGCTGGAGCACGTGAAGGATCGCCTGATCGGCAATCTCTCCAAGGGCTATCGCCAGCGCGTCGGCATTGCCAAGGCGCTCTGCGGCGATCCGGAAAACATCATTCTCGACGAACCGACGAGCGGCCTCGACCCACAGCAGATCGTCGAAATTCGAAAGGTCATCCACGCGCTGGGGCGGGATCACACGGTGATCATCTCCTCGCACATTCTCAAGGAACTCGCAGACATCTGCACGCGCCTCGTGATCATTGATCGCGGACGGGTCGTTGCGGACGACACGATGGAGCATTTGATTGGCCGCGCGGGGTCCAACCGCGTGCTGGAGCTCCACGTGAAGGAAACGGCGGATCTCACAGCGACGCTGAGCGCGATGGAAGGCGTAGTGGACGTTCAAAAGCAGAGCGTGGAAGCGGGCGTTTCGTATTATCGCATTTCGTTGCAGCCCGGGCGGAACCTCAGCGAAGCGGTCTCCCGCGCGGCATCCGCCGCCGGAGCTACGATTCTGCTGCTGCGTCCGGTGGAGTATTCGCTGGAGGATGTGTTCTTCGAACTGACCCAGAAAGCCGCTCTGGAAGAAGGTGAATCCAAGTGAAGGCGATTGTTCAGCGGGAGTTTGCCTCCTATTTCAATACGATGGTCGGCTATATTTTCGTCGCCATCTGCATGCTCGTCTGCGGCGTGTTCTTCACGAGCACCAACATCATCGGTGGCTCGGCGAGCTTTACAAGCGTCATTTCCAGCGTCAGCTACGCGCTGATTCTGATCACCCCGATTTTGACGATGCGCAGCTTCGCGGAGGAACGCAAGAGCAAGTCCGACCAGCTACTGCTCACCGCGCCGGTTTCGATTCCGGGCATCGTGCTGGGCAAGTACCTCTCCGCGCTGCTCGTGCTGGCCGTCACGCTGGGCGCCACGCTTGTGTTCCCCGTTGCGCTGGCAATCTTCGGTGAACCGTACTGGAGCGAGATTCTGCTCGGGTACATCGGCATGGCGCTGCTCGGCGGAACGTTCATTGCCATTGGGCTGTTCGTTTCTTCCGTTTCGGAAAACCAGCTCACCGCCTGCATCGCAACGCTGGGGCTGCTGTTCTTCCTCTGGCTTTCCGACTCGTTGATTCCGTCGCTGACGAACCAGACCCTGCTCGCGATTCTAAAGGCGCTGTCGCTCTACGGACAGTTCTCCGCCTTTACCAACGGCGTGCTGAATCTATCGACCATCGTATATTTTCTCTCGGTGACCTTCCTGTTTCTGTTCTTCACGGTCAAAGCCGTGGAGCGCAGAAGATGGAGCAAAAGCTGAGAACGGAGGTGAAACGTATGAACCGCAACGAAAAACCGGCTGCGCCGAACGCAACCACGCATTCCGAAGGCTTCGGCCGGCGCCGCGCGTACCGGACGACAAGCATCGTTTCCATCGCCGTTTTGCTCTTGCTCGTGCTGAGCTTCAACGTGCTCGTGTCCGTGCTGGACGGAAAGTTCAATCTGCACGCGGACATGTCCCAACAGAAGTATTTCAGCATCTCGGATACGACGAAAGAGATTCTCGACGGGCTGGATCAGGATATCTACGTCTACACGCTCTATGAAACGGGCAACGAGGACGAGCGCGTAACCGAACTGATGCGCAACTACGCGGCCTACTCGAACTTCTTCCACTTTGAAAACGTCGATCCCTCCCTGAACCCCGGCTTTACGGCGGAGTTTGATCCCGCTGGAAACGGCATTGCCGCCGGTTCCATGATTGTGACCAACGAGTCGCATTCGCTGTTTAAGGTGTTCAACCTCTTTGAGCTTTACTCGATTGACCCGACGGGCACCTACGTTTACACGTTCAATGCGGAATCGCGCGTGTCCTCGGCAATTGTCTACCTGCAAACCGGCGTGACCTATACGATCCGGCTGCTTGCGGGGCACAGCGAGTTTACCAAGGGTGATCTTTCCGAACTCGTCGTCCGGCTCAACGGCCTGAACTACGAGGTCGAAAGCTACGATTCGACGGTCAGCACCGAAACGCTGGATCCGAAATACGATCTGCTGATGGTCGTCAGCCCGGCGGTCGATCTCACCAGCTCGGAATACCGTAGCATTCAGAAATTTCTGCAAAGCGGCGGAAACGCGATCTTCATGATGGACTATGTGCTCTTCAGCGCGACCACCGGATACACCCAGATTATTCTGGACGATCTGGCAAACTTCAACTCGCTTTTGATGATGTACGGACTTTCCGTCAACAAGGACTATGTCATCGGCGGCGACGAAACCCGGCTGTACAAGCGCGTGACCGGCCTCGTGCCAACACTCTACAGCCATACAATTACCGACCCGCTCACCGAAAACAACCTCGTGCCAATCCTGATGGATTGCAGCAGCATAACGATTGCTTCCGGCGAGAACATCAAGGCGGGCGTACTGCTTGAATCGGATGACAACACCTGGGCAAAACAGGTCAGCACCTCCATGGTCGCGAGCTACGAGGCGGGGGATGCGACAGGGCCGTTCACCATTGGTGCGGTCGCGCAGAACGGGGATTCCAAGATTGCGGTGTTCAGCACGTCGTCGTTTGTGCTTTCGAATGCGGACGGAATCGAGCGTTCGGCAAACGAGGCTCTGATCGTGAACACGGTCAACACGCTTGCGGAGAACACCAGCAATCTCAACATTCCGGCCAAGAGCATGATGATGGGCTCCATGGAGTTTTCAAACAGCACGCAGGCGCTGTTGCTGGAAATCCTGCTGATCGCGGTCATTCCGGTGGCGATCATCGGCTTCGGCTTCTCGGTTTGGATCAAACGGAAGCGTAAATAACGAAACCCGTCCAACCCCGATCGTAAGACGGGCAGAAGGTGTAAAAAACGTATGGGATCAAAGAAGACCTGGGTGCTCATTGGTATTGGCATCGCGCTGTTTCTCGGCATCGCGGCGGCGTTGTTCTTCCTGCTCCGGGAAGACGGCGCGAAAACGAAGCAAACCGCAGTCAGCGTCTATAAGGTGTCCTACACCAAGGTGACGGGCATGAAGATCACCCAAGGGGATTCGGTGATCGATCTGGTCAAGAAGGACGGCGTTTGGCGCTACCGCGATAACACGGGGGTCAGCGTCGATCAGGGTTCCATGGAGTCCGCGCTGACGATGGTCTGCTACCTCTACGCGAAGGAAAAACTCTTTGACCACGTCGACAATCCCGGTAATTACGGGCTGGACCCCGCCGCGATGCAGGTGGAGATCGAACTGGACGACGGAACGAGCCAAACGGTGCGCTTTGGCGGATACACCTCCGCAAAAGACGGGGTATTCCTGCAAACCGGCGGATCGGACGCACTGTATGTGTACGATCTGGATAGCTTCAGCATTCTGCAGAACGCGGCAAAGGCGATGTCCGACCTGACCATCGGCATCGACGCAAGCAAGCTGGCCAAGATAGAGATCGTTCGTGCGAGCGGTTCGCGCGTGCCGATCACGATGGAACAGATTCCCGCGGGGAAGAACGTCGGCCTCGAAAGCTGGATGCTGACCTCCCCGTTTACGGCGATTGCCAACGCAGAGGCGGTTACGCTGGTCATGAGCTTCTTCGCCTCACCGCGCTTCTCGGCCTACGTCGGCAGCGAACCGCTGCCCGAGTACGGGCTGGACGGCGAAACGGCCTACATCGCGCTGACCGAGAGCGGCGGACGCTTCGTCAAGATCTTCGTTGGAAACCGGCTGGAGAGCGGACGGTACTACTGCATGCAGGAGGGCCGGAGCGGGGTTTACGAACTGGCGAGCGGGTTTGACGCGCTGCTGGAGATTGAAACAAGAAACCTGTTCCCCACCGCTGTATTTCCGGTCAACGCCGACCAAACCGCGAACGTAACCATCGATCTCGGCGCGGAAACCTTCCGCCTCGTGCAAAACGGGGACAAGGGGTTCCAGCTCAACGGAAAAGCACTCGACGAGGAAACGACAAAGACGCTGTTTGCGTATCTTTCGCAGCTCCAGTTCCGCGGCGTCGCGGAGCAGGCAGCCGTCTCCGGCTCGCCGGACGCGACCATTACGCTGGAGCGCGGCGGAAACGAACTCGTCTACGGCTTCTACGGCTACCGAAACGACTACTACGCCGTGGAACTCAACGCTTCCGGAACGCTTGGCGGCTATATCAAAGCGGAGCACCTGGCCGTGCTCGCCGCCGCGTTCGATCAGGCCGCAAAAGAGGGCAGCCTGAAGTAAAAGCCCCTGAAGCAGAAAAGAGATTAAATAACACACAGAATTTCGATTTCGATTACACCCCCGCCGAGGATATTTGGGATATGTATCCAAAGCAGGCGTGTGACGGAAATGAAAAATACAAGGAGGATGTATAAGGTATGAAAAAGGTTCTGGTATTCCTGCTGGTTGCTGCGATGATGCTTTCCATGGCATGCGCAACCACTGCCGCCCCCAGTGCTGCGGCCCCCGCCGCCGAACCCGCCGCGACGGAAGCAGCGGCAGCCCCGGCAACGGAAGCTGCTGCCCCCGCGGATGGAGCGATCACGCTCGGTTCCGGCTACTCGATCATGACGACGGTCAAGCTGCTGGGTATCGGCTGGTTCGACCGCACCGAGACCATGGTCAAAGAGTTTGCGACGAACACCGGCAACAACACCTATCAGACGGGCCCGTCCGAAGTTGATGCCGCCGCCACCAACCAGCTCCTCGAAGATGCGATCGCAACTGGCGTCAACGCCATCTGCATCATCCCGTTCTCGCCGTCTTCCGCGGACTCCGTACTCGCGAAGGCCAGAGAGCAGGGCATCGTCGTCATCAGCCACGAGGCTACGGACCAGGTTGAGTGCGACTACGACCTCGAAGCGTTCGACAACTTTGCCTACGGCGCAATCCTGATGGATTACCTCGCAAAGGGCATGGGTGAAGAAGGTTCGTACTACACCACGGTTGGCGGTCTCACGGCTACCTCCCAGAATCAGTGGGAAGAGGGCGGCTACAATCAGCAGCAGGCCAAGTACCCGAACATGACGGCTGTTGAGAGAAAGATCGAAACCAACGACGAACAGGCCAAGTCCAAGTCGATCATGGCTGAAATGATCAACAAGTACCCCGAACTCAAGGGCTTCCAGGGCGCAACCTCGCAGGATGCTCCTGGCGCCGCCGAAGCAGTCTCCGAAGCCGGCCTGATCGGCAAGATCACCGTTGTCGGAACGTCCATGCCGTCGATCGCTTCCAAGCAGCTGACGGAAGGCTCCCTATACGCCATGGCTCTGTGGGATCCAGGCCTGACCGTGTATGCAATGCAGACACTGGCGGTCATGATGCTCGATGGCAACGGCGCGCTCATCAATGATCAGCTCGACCTCTCCAAGGCATCCGGCTATGAAGGCGGCCTGCCTGGCTACGAGAAGCTGATGTTCACGGATGGCGCCGGCAAGGGCAAGATCATCTTCGCAAACGCGACGCTGGTTATCGACAGCGTTGAGAAGATGAACGAATACAAGGATGCGAGCGGCAACTTCTATCTGTAAGAACAACGCGAACACCAATATCCCAAACCGGTAATCAAGCGGCTGATGTCCAATTGGATGTTGTACTGTGGAGGTGGCCGAAAGGTCACCTCCCGCCGCACATTTTCTCTCACTCGGTGAACCGATCCGTGGGAAAGCCTTCTGCGGATTCGGCGGAACAAAATGATACGGTTTCCGATTTAGAATGTTATAATCGAAGGGAAAGCACGTCTTTTCCTTTCATTGAGACCGATTTGGAACCATTCGAAGACCGAACAAAACAGAAGATATCTGCCAGCGCAGATTCCGGGACGCTGGAACATTCTACTTATATTCAGGATGAACGTAGAAGTAAAAAGCAGAATCTGAGGGGCAGAAACGATACCACTCAAATACTTGCCAATTTGAATGGAAGGTTTAAAAGCAACAGAATCTGCGGGGCAGAAACGATACCACCAAATACTTACTAAGGAAGGTTACGACAATGTCGGATGTTCTCCTTCGCGCGATCAATATCAATAAATCCTTTGCCGGAGTGCATGCTCTGATGGACGTTAACCTGACCGTAAAAAAGGGTGAGGTCCGTTGTCTTATCGGCGAGAACGGTTGCGGGAAATCCACTCTGATTAAAGTCATTTCCGGTGTCTATACGCCGGATTCGGGCGAACTCGAAGTATCAGGGCACAAATTCGGAAGATTACAACCGGATCAGGCGATGAACCTGGGAATCCAGGTTATCTACCAGGATTTCTCGATCTTCCCTAACCTGACGGTTGCGGATAATATTGCCATGAACACGCTCCGTGTTCAAAAGAAAAAGTTTATCAACTGGCGCACGATTCGCAAAAAAGCGCAGGAAGCGCTGGATCACCTGGACGTCAAGATCGATCTGGACGTAAAGGCCGAGTCGCTCTCCGTTGCGGACAAGCAGATCGTCGCGATCTGCCGCGCCATCATTCAGGACGCCAAGCTGATCATCATGGACGAGCCGACCACGGCTCTGACGAAGAAGGAAGTCTCCTCGCTGCTGGCCATCATTCGCCAGCTCAAGGAGGAGGGAATCGCCGTTATCTTCGTGACGCATAAGCTCGAAGAGGTCATGGGCGTTACGGACACGGTGACCATTCTGCGCAACGGCGTTTGTGTGGTGGACGGTGAACCGACGTCCGGCTTCGACGTAAACAAGCTCGCCTACTATATGACCGGCCGCGAGATCGTGGACGAAACGTTTGTGCCTAAGATTCAGAACGGCAGGGAGCTGCTCCGCGTCGAGCACCTTTCCCTAAAGGATGGGTTCAACGACATTTCACTGACGGTCAACAGCGGCGATATCCTCGGCGTCACCGGCCTGTTGGGCTCGGGACGTACCGAGTTTGCGCAGTGCCTCTTTGGCCAATACACGGCAACCTCCGGCAAGATGTTTATCGAAGGGAAACCGGTCAAGATTCGCAGCGTCAAGGACGCGATTAAAAACGGCATCGGCTATGTGCCGGAAGACCGCCTGACGGAAGGCCTGTTCCTCAAGAAATCGATCGGAAGCAACATCTTCGTCAGCGTTCTGGACAAATTCCGAAAAATGCTGTTCTTCACCGACAACCGCGCGCTCAAGGCGGTTGGCGACAAATGGGTCAAGGAGCTCGCGATTAAGACGCCGAACGCGGAAAACATCATCACGACGCTTTCCGGCGGAAACCAGCAGCGCGTCGTGCTGGCCAAGTGGCTCGCGCGAGACCCGAAGATTCTGATTCTCAACGGACCGACCGTCGGCGTCGACATCGGCTCCAAGATGGAGATTCACAAGGTTCTTCGCAAGCTCGCGAATCAGGGCATCGCGGTCATCATCATCTCGGACGACATTCCGGAAGTGCTGACCAACTGCAACAAGATTGTGATCATGAAGATGGGCCGCATCGTCGGACAGATTGATTCCAACTCGGTTGGGCAGGAACAGCTTGCCGACATGCTTGCATAGTAAGCGAAAAATACAGAAAGGATCGAAACCAATGATTGGAAAAAAACTCGGCAGGATCACAAAAACGAATGAGTTTTTCGTCTTGCTTGTCATTCTCGTGATATTTTTCGCCGTCAGCGCAATCAGCCCGGTCTTCCTCTCGTCCTACAGCATCATCAGCGTTCTCAAGACGGCGATTGAACCGGTGATCTATGCGGTCGGCGCGTATCTGGTGATTCTCTCCGGCGGCATCGACCTGACCGTCGCGGGCATCGGCGCGTTCTCCATGTTCACGGCGACGAAGATCGTCTTCAACATGAACTATGAGGGCTCCGCGCTGTTGCCCTATGTGCTGGCCATTGGGTTTGGCGCCGCGCTGGGCTGCATCAACGGATTTCTCATCTCGCGGCTCAAGATTCAGCCAATGATCGCCACGCTGGGCATGAACAGCATCATCAACGGCGTGATGCTCTTCTTCATCGGCTCGCGCGAGATATCGCAGGTTCCGGTTGGAATTCAAACCGCCGGTAAGACGTACGTCATGACCGTTTACAACGCAAATGGCGTCGCCGCACCGCTTTCGACCACGATCTATATCGCCATCGCGGTGGTATTTCTGGTATACTTGCTGCTACGGTATACGATGCTCGGCGCAAACATCTTTGCCATCGGCGGCAACGTGGAGTCGGCCATGCGCGCCGGCATCAACGTGCGAAACACGCAGTTCATCGTATATGTCATCGCCGGCACGCTCTATGGCCTCGGCGGTATGGTGCACACCGTGACCTACGTCAACAGCAACCCGATGGACTTGCTCGGGCAGGAGATGATCACGATCGCCGCGGTCATCATTGGCGGCGCGCGCATCACGGGCGGCCACGGCACGCTGACGGGCACGGTGCTCGGCGTGCTGCTGATTCAGCTGATCAACAACTGCCTCAACACCATCGGCATTCCGAGTTACTGGCAGCGGTTCGTGATTGGCCTCGTGCTCCTGATTGGTACGAGCTTAACATCCTACCAGGCGCTCAAGGAAAAGAAGCGTCTCCACGTGGAGATCTCCGCTTCTCCCATGACCATTCAGCAGTAAGGAGGCAAATAGAATATGAATACGAATACGAATAAAAAGTCCTCCTGGGTGTACCACATTTTCTATGAAACGAAGCTCGGCTGGCTGTTTGCCTTAATGGTGCTCGCCTATGTCGGCATGGGGCTCATGTCGTTTGCGCTCAAGGGGAACTTCAAGTACTTTGCCCCGAACACGTTGCTGACGATGGCCGGACAGATTCCGGAGGTCGGCATTCTGGCCATCGGCATCATTCTGCCGATGATCACCGGCGGCATCGACCTATCGATGGTCGGCAAGGCGAACCTCTCCGGTATCGTGGCCGCCGCGTTCATGACCTCGATCATCACGGAAACCACGCCGGAAGGCACACAGACGCTCGTTGCCATTGCGGCAATTGTGATCGCGATGGGCGTTGGCGCACTCGCGGGATTGCTCAACGGTTTGATCATCAGCGAATTCAACGCTCCGCCGCTGATCGTTACCCTCGGCAGCAACTATGCCTTCATGGGCATTGCGGTTGTCATTACGCAGGGTAAGTCGATTGTCGGCCTGCCGGCAGCGTTCAACAGCATGGGACAGGGCAAATTCCTCGGCGTGTTGCCGAACCAGTTCGTCATTCTCGTGCTGGTTGTGGCGGTGATTTGGTTCCTCACCTCGAGAACGCCGTATGGCACGAAGCTGTTCATGACGGGTTCCAACGTGGTCGCGGCGGAGTTCTCCGGCATCAACATCAAGCGCCTGCTGCGCACGACCTACACGATTTCCGGTGTGCTCGCGGCGATCTCCGGCTGCATTCTCTTTGGCCGGTCCAACCAGGCGAACGCCGACTACGGCACGACCTACACCCTGCAGGCGATCATGATTGCCGTGCTGGGTGGAACGAGTCCGGACGGCGGCGAAGGCAACGTCCTCGGCGTGCTGTTTGCAATGTTCACAATGCAGTTTTTAGCTACGGGCATGAACTTCTTCCAGGTGACGAACGTGACCTACCTCAAGGACATCGTCTGGGGCGGCGTGCTGCTGATCGTCATGGTCGTCAACTACGTAACCGCGATTCGTCGCGACAAGAACGCGCTGAAAAAAGCGTTCTAAAAAACGAGTTCGATTCCGTTGGTTTTCCGCGCGATGGCGTATATAATAAACGCATACCGCGCATCAAAAATGGTTTCCAGCGCGGCGGAGTTTTGTATAACGCAAGCCGCGAACAGAAGAATTGAAATAACAAAGGAGCAATGTTTATGAAACAGGCATTGGGCATGGTCGAGACCAAGGGTTTGGTCGGCGCAATTGAAGCGGCGGACGCAATGGTAAAGGCCGCGAATGTTACCCTTCTTGGCAAGGAAAAGATTGGCAGCGGACTCGTGACCGTTATGGTGCGCGGGGATGTCGGCGCCGTCAAAGCGGCGGTGGAAGCCGGTTCCGCGGCGGCCAAGCGGGTCGGCGAGGTGTACTCGATTCACGTCATTCCGAGTCCTCATGACGATGTGGAGACCATCCTTCCGTAACGAAACGGCGGATGGACGGCGGGCGTATTTGTGGCGCGTGTCGCGCGCAAGAGCATAGTCATGCCGGAACCGAGTAAGCCAGAATGGAGCTAGCAAATGGATATCAACGAAATTATTAAAACAATAACCGAGCAGGTAATCGCCGAGATCAATAAAAACGGCGGCGCCACGGCGGGCGAAAGCGGCAAGGTCAACTACGCAAAATACATTGACCACACGCTGCTCAAGCCGGACGCGACGGAAGCAAAGATCAAGAAGGTCTGCGACGAAGCGAAGCAATATAACTTTGCGAGCGTCTGCGTGAATCCTTCCTACATTGAGTTTGTCGCAAGAGAGCTCAAGGGCAGCCCGGTCAACCCCTGCGTCGTCGTCGGGTTCCCGCTTGGCGCGACCACGCCCGCGGTGAAGGCGTTTGAAACGAACGAAGTCATCGAAAAGGGCGCAAAAGAGGTCGACATGGTGCTCAACATCGGCGCCGCGAAGTCCGGCAACTGGGCCCTCGTGGAAGAGGACGTCAAAGCGGTTGTCCATGCGTCCCGCGGACGCGCGCTGGTTAAGGTGATTCTCGAAACCTGCCTGCTGACGGATGAGGAAAAGGTCAAGGCCTGCACGATCTGCAAGCTTGCGGGCGCGGACTTCGTCAAGACGTCCACGGGATTTTCCACGGGCGGCGCGACGGTCGAAGACGTCAAACTCATGCGCGCGACGGTCGGCGAGAAGATGGGTGTCAAGGCATCCGGCGCGGTGCGTGACTACGAAACCGCGAAGAAGATGATCGAAGCCGGCGCAACCCGCCTTGGCACGAGTTCCGGCGTGGAGATCGTCTCCGGCAAGACGGAGAAGCACGAGTGCGTCAACTGCGGCAAGTGCACGAGCGCGGGAGCCTGCCCGACCGGAAATGTCACCGTCAACAAGAGCGTCTATTAATTTTTCTGGAGGATACAAGTAAATGCACGAAGCATTGGGAATGGTCGAAACAAAGGGTCTCGTCGGCGCAATTGAAGCCGCGGACGCCATGGTCAAGGCGGCGAACGTTACGCTGCTGGGCAAGGAACAGATCGGCAGCGGCCTCGTCACCGTCATGGTGCGCGGGGACGTCGGCGCGGTGAAAGCCGCCGTCGAAGCGGGTGCCGCGGCAGCCAAGCGCGTTGGCGAGCTGTACTCGGTGCATGTAATTCCCCGCCCGCATGCGGACGTGGAGAACATTCTCCCGAAACAGAAATAAGCTTCGCATGGAACCATGCGAGAAACAGAGGTGCTGCGGATGACGGAGATGGAAGTCAAGCGTCTTGTGACGCTGCGCATGCTTGAGGAGTTTGCGGCAAAATCGGTCTACTATATTCCGGCGGCGGTCTCCAACCGGCACATCCATCTTTCGCAGGAGGCGCTGGACGCCTTGTTCGGCAAGGGCTATGCGCTCACGCCCTTCAAGCCGCTGTCCCAGCCGGGGCAGTTTGCCTGCGAAGAGAAGCTGTCGTTTGTCGGCCCCAAGAGCCGGTTCGACGGCATTCGTATTCTCGGACCGGTTCGTCCGGCGACGCAGGTTGAGATTTCGCTCACGGATGCGTACGGCCTTGGAGTCAAGCCCGTTGTGCGGATGTCCGGCGATAGTAAGGATACGCCCGGCGGCAAGCTGATTGGGCCAAAAGGGGAGTACGATCTCTCCAGCGGCGTGATCATTGCTCAGAACCATCTGCACGCGTCCAAGGAGCAGGCGGCCTGGTACGGGCTCAAGGACGGGGATCTCATCTGCGTGCGCAAGCGCGGCGTTCGAACCGTGGTGTTCGAAAACGTGCTCGTTCGCGCGGGGGATGCGCATAGCTTAGAGTTGCATTTTGACACGGACGAGGCAAACGCCGCGCTGATTGGCAACGGCGATTTGCTGGATCTGGTTCGGTCGTAAGGAGACAGGGTGGACGAAGCGCAAATTCGGCAGATTGTTCGGAGCATCACCGAGCGCGTTCTGGAACGGCTGATGGCGGAAGGCCTCTTTTTGCCGGAGCAGAACGGCGCGCTCGTTGTGATACCAAATTTCCTGCCGGAGCCCGCGCTGCTGAGCGCCTACCTGAAAAGCGAGTTTCCAAACGGAGTTGCCTGCGCGGTGCTGGAGCCTGCTCTTGCGCTCGACCCGTCGTTTGAGCGAATCGACGCGCATACACGCGAAGCGCAGCAGCACGTGCTCTCCTCGTTGAAGTTCTACGAGCGCGTTGTGCTCGCGATGCCGACGCTTCAGCTGCTGGGCAGAATCGCAAACGGCGAGGACGCGGGGTTTGCCGAGCAGCTCATGCTGCGGGCAATCCTGCTGGAGAAAAAGGTCTCGGTCGTGCTCGATTACACACCGCCAAAGTTCAAGCGCGGCACGTTTTTTG
>JAYFPQ010000072.1:0-15482 GCA_034927595.1 Christensenella sp. | reverse complement strand
GCCACATGCCGCCGTAGCCGCAAATCACACCGTCTACCTCTAGTACGAGGTAGTGGGCGACTTCGTTCTTCAGTTCGCCCAATAGCGCGAGTTTTGACCAGGGCGAACGAAAACACGTGCACTCAATCTCGTGGACGCGGGAAACGTCCTGCCGCGTCATTGGCCGAATGATTTCCTGTTCCATTCGTTACGCCTCCCCACCGGGCCTTTTGAGTCGTTCCGCCTGCGACGGGCGTAGATACAGCGGCTCCGCTGTTTCCCGCGCGGTCTCGAGTCTCTGCAGCGCCGCGCGTCCAACGTCGCTTGCGCGCGGATAGACCGGATTGCTCACGTGAATATCTCCAACGAATACCGCGTCCGCCGGAACCCGAGTTAGAAACAACTCCAGTTCCACGCCTTCCGGTGCGATCCTTTCCTGTCCTGCCTGATACAGCGCGGCGTAGGCATTGCCGTTTCGCGCATCAATCAGCGTACAGACGGGGCGACTCGTTTCGTCGATAGCGGTGGCGAGCGCCATCAGCGCATTGACCGGAACAATCGACTTTCCCGTTGCAAACGCCAGCGCGTTGACGAGACTCACGCCGATTCGAACTCCCGTGAACGAGCCGGGGCCAATGTCTACGGCGAATAAATCGATGTCGCCAATCGTAACGCCGTTTTTCTCCAGCAGTTCATCGATCAGCGGCAGTACGGTCTCCGCGTGCTTCTTGCCCGCGTCCGCCGCGCGTTCTTCAACCAACGCGCCGTCCCGAAACAGCGCCGCCGTCGCGATGGCAGCGGTTGTGTCGACCGCAAGCAGCATCATAACGCGTTCACCACGCTTTCGTACCGCGCTCCAAATGGAATCAACGTGATCTCGCGCGGTTCGTCGCCGCTGCCGCTCAGGTGCAATTCCAGCCGTTCCTTCGGCAATACCTCCGGAACGCGCTCCGCCCATTCCAGCACAAGAATCGCATTCTGCGTCAGATACTCTTCGAACCCGATCGCCAGCAATTCCTCCGCGTCCGCGAGGCGGTACGCGTCAAAGTGGATCAGCTGCGGATTCGTTTCATACTCATGCACGATGGTAAAGGTTGGCGAGCGAACCTCGCTCGTGCCCGCCTCCGCGCCCATACCGCGCACCAGCGCGGTCTTTCCCGCGCCAAGCCCGCCGTAGAGCGCCACGAACGACGGCACGGGCAGCAGGCGCGTCAGCCGGCGTCCCAGCGCCTCCGTTTCCTGTTCGGTTTTGCAGACCATCGTCTTCAAATCAGATTCGCCTCAAAATCAATCGTAGATACCCTGCTCCAGCAGTTCGCGCGCAAAGTCGCCAAAGCGATCCTCTGCTATCGCAAGACGGACGTCCTCCATCAGCTTGAGCGAGAAGCGCAGGTTATGCATGGTCAAGAGCTGCGCGCCGAGAATTTCCTTCTCCTTGCCGAGGTGGCGCAGATAAGCGCGCGTGAAGTTCTGACAGCAGTAGCAGTCGCAGTCCTCTTCCAACGGCGTAAAATCGTGTTCGTATTTCGCGTTTTTCAGCGTCATACGCCCGTGCCGCGTGAGCGCCATGCCGTTTCGACCCGCGCGGGTCTGGAGCACGCAGTCAAACATGTCGACCCCGCGCAGCACGCCCTCCAACAGGCAGTCCGGGCTGCCGACGCCCATCAGGTAGCGCGGCTTGTGCTCCGGCATGTAGGGCATCATGGTCTCCAGCATGTCATACATCACCTGCTTCGGTTCGCCGACGCTCAGGCCGCCGATGCCGAATCCGGGAAAGTCCATGCCGGTGATCGTCTTCGCACTTTCAATGCGCAGGTCACCGAACATGCCACCCTGGACGATGCCAAACAGCGCCTGATCCTCGCGCGTATGCGCGTTTTTGCAGCGCTCCGCCCAGCGGTGCGTCCGTTCCATCGCGGCGATGGTATACGCCCGGTCGGAAGGATACGGCGCGCACTCGTCGAAGCACATGGCGATGTCCGCGCCAAGCGACTGCTCAATCTCCATGACGGATTCCGGTGTAAAGAAGTGCTTACTTCCGTCAATGTGCGAGCGAAACAGCACGCCGTTTTCCTGAATGTCGTTGATCTTCGCCAGCGAAAACACCTGAAATCCGCCGCTGTCCGTAAGAATCGGTCGATCCCAATGCATGAACTTATGCAGCCCGCCCGCCTCTTCGACCAGCTTGTGACCGGGACGCAGATAGAGATGATAGGTGTTGCCCAATATGATGTTTGCGTGGACGTCCAGCAGGTCACGCGGGGTCATCGCCTTCACCGTCGCCTGCGTGCCAACGGGCATGAAGATCGGCGTGTCGATGTCGCCATGCGGCGTGTGGAGCACGCCAAGGCGCGCGCCGCTCTGCTTGCAGACGTGTTTTAATTCAAATTTAAAATCAAACGGCGTTGTTTGTTCCAAATATGATACTTCCGTTTCTACCAATTCTTATTAGAAAATTACAGAATCAGCATGGCGTCGCCAAAGCTGAAGAAGCGATATCGCTCGGCAATCGCGTGCTCGTAGCAGCGCAGCGCTTCCTCGCGACCCATCAGCGCGGACACGAGCATCAGCAGCGTCGACTCCGGCAGATGGAAGTTCGTGATCAGCGCGTCTACCGCTTTGAACGTGTAGCCGGGCGTGATGTAGATGCCCGTCCACTCCTGTCCCGCGTGAACGACGCCGTCCGCGCCGGACATGCTCTCCAGCGTTCGGCAGCTCGTTGTGCCGACGGCAACGATGCGTCCGCCGTTTTGCCGCGCGCGGTTGATGCGTGCCGCCGCGTCAGCGGAGATTTCGCAGTATTCCTGATGCATCACGTGCTTCTCAATATCCGCTTCCGTAACGGGGCGAAACGTGCCCAGTCCAACGTGCAGCAGCACGTCGACAATGTCCGTTCCGCTGCTTGAAATGGTAGAGAGCAGCTCCTTTGTAAAATGGAGCCCCGCGGTCGGCGCGGCGGCAGAGCCGTTCGTCTCGGCATAGACCGTTTGATAGCGGGTTTTGTCCGTGAGCCGCTCTGTGATGTATGGCGGCAGCGGCATCTGTCCCGCGCGGTCGAGCACCTCTTCGAAGATGCCGTCGTAGAGCAGCTCGATTCGCTTTCCGCCCTCCGCGTCCGTATCCCCGAGCACGCGGATGCGAAGCTCTTCGTTGACCGCGTATTCCCGTCCGGCAACGGCTCTGCGTGCGGGGCGCGCGAGGCACTCCCAAACTTTGTCGTCGATTCTCTTTAATAGTAGAAACTCCATGTTCCCGCCGGTGTCCTCACGCCGCGCGAACAGGCGCGCGGGAATCACGCGGGTGTTGTTTCGAACCAGAACGTCCTTCGGCGTCAGAAACCGGGTGATTTCGGAAAACACGCAGTCTTCGATGCTTCGATCATTGCGGTTGTAAACCAGCAATCTAGAGGAAGCGCGATCCGCAATCGGCGTCTGCGCGATCAGTTCCTTCGGTAAATCATAATAAAAATCGCTCGTGCGCATTTGTTCTCGCCATTTCCGCCGCGCATTCCGCACTGTTTGTTCGGATTTCCGGAACCGCTGACCGGAGTATTATAACGGAAAGCGCCGCCGAATGCAAGTTAGCGGGGATTTCATCAATATAATAACGCACCGGTTGCTATTTCAATAATCAAGCGGGATTACAGTCTTATTGTAAAGTTTATTCGCGTATTATATACTGAAAACAGTACTTGATGTTTCTCCGATACGGTTTTACAAACATTTGATCTTTCCGGTATTTTGATCAAACATTGCTCATTTAAGCTTGGGTCATGAGAAAGAACAAAAAAGGAGAAATGATCAAAATGAAAAAAGTCGTAGCACTGGCAGTTGCCCTGCTCATGGTCGTCGGCCTCGCAGCCTGCGCCACCACCCCCGCTGCCCCGGCAGCCACCGAATCTTCCGCCGTGGAAGCCACCGAAGCCCCTGCGGCAGCCACCGAGGCTCCCGCCGCTTCCTTTGACAAGGACATCGTCGTCGTCTCCCGTGAAGACGGCAGCGGCACGCGCGGCGCGTTCATCGAACTGATGGGCGTTGAGCAGAAGGACGCGGATGGCAAGAAGGTTGACTACACGACCCTCGACGCCGAAATCGTCAACAGCACCTCCGTTGTTCTCCAGACCGTTGCGGGCAACGATGCGGCCATCGGCTACATCTCCCTCGGTTCCCTGAACGACACCGTGAAAGCCCTCCAGATCGACGGCGCAGACGCCTCAGTCGACAACATCAAGAGCGGCGCATACAAAGTTGCGCGTCCGTTCAACATTGCAACCAAGGCGGAGATTTCCGAAGCAGCCCAGGCGTTCATCGACTTCATCCTCAGCGCGGAAGGCCAGGCGGTTATTCAGGAAAACAAATACATTGCCAGCGTTGATAACGCGGCCCCGTTTGCAGGCAGCACCGCTTCCGGTAAAGTCGTCGTGGCTGGCAGCTCCTCCGTTACCCCAGTCATGGAAAAGTTGAAGGAAGCCTATGCCGCGGTTAACCCGAACACGGAGATCGAAATCCAGATGAGCGATTCCAGCACCGGTATGAAGATGGCCATCGACGGCACCGCCGACATCGGCATGGCGTCCCGCGAGCTCAAGGACAGCGAACTTGAAGGCGGCATCTCCCCCACTGTTATCGCAATTGACGGTATCGCGGTCATCGCGAACCTCGCGAGCCCCATCGTCGGCCTCACCGCCGAGCAGGTCCGCTCGATCTACGTCGGCGAAACCACCCACTGGGCGGATGTACAGTAATCAGAACGAACAGAACATGGAGCGACTTGGATGATGAAACAACAATCCCTCGCGCGTGAAACCGCCGCGGGACGAAACAACCAAGTACGTGAAGGCGCGGCGAGAATACTCTTTCTCGCCGCCGCCTGCGTCAGTATACTGGCGGTGCTGCTGATTACGTTTTTTCTCCTCGTAAGCGGCGTACCTGCCATTGCTGAGATTGGCGTGTTCAAATTCCTGCTTGGCACGGTCTGGAAGCCTGGCAACGACATCTACGGCATTCTGCCGATGATTCTTGGCAGCTTCTGTGTGACCGCCGGCGCGCTCGTTCTCGGCGTACCGATCGGCGTTTTAACGGCAATCTTCCTCTCCCGCTTTGCTTCAAAACGCATGGTCAAAGCAATCAAACCCGCGGTTCAGCTGCTCGCGGGTATCCCCTCGGTCGTCTACGGCTTCTTCGGCCTCGTGGTCATCGTTCCGTTGCTCGGCGGACGCGGAAGCATGCTCGCCGCCAGCATTGTGCTCGCGATTATGATTCTGCCAACGATCATCACGGTTTCGGAAAGCTCGCTCAACGCCGTGGAATCGTCCTATTACGAAGGCGCGCTCGCGCTGGGCGCTACCCATGAGCGCTCGGTCTTCTCCATCATTCTGCCCGCGGCAAAATCCGGCGTCACGGCGGCCGTTATCCTCGGCGTCGGCCGGGCAATCGGCGAAGCGATGGCGGTCATCATGGTAGCCGGCAATCAGCCGCGCATGCCGCAGGGCATCATGAAGGGCCTTCGAACGCTCACGACGAACATCGTTATGGAGATGGGCTATTCGGCAGACCTGCACCGCGAAGCGTTGATTGCCACGGGCGTTGTGCTCTTTATCTTCATTTTAATCATTAATTTCCTCTTCTCCTTAACGAAACGGAGGAAGCAGCAATGAAACGACAGAAGATCTCTGCTTTTCTCCTTCGATTCGCGGTATATCTCGCGGCGATCATTACCGTTGGCGCGCTGCTGTTCGTGGTTGGTTATATCCTCGTAAAGGGCGTACCGAATCTCTCGCTCAAGCTCTTTGAGTGGGAATATAACTCGGAGAACCTCTCCTTGCTTCCCGCGTTGCTCAATACCATTCTCATGACGTTGCTCTCGCTCCTGATCGCGGTTCCGCTCGGTGTGTTCGCGGCGATCTACCTCGTGGAGTATGCGCATCGCGGCAGTCGCCTGGTACGCATTGTTCGAATGAACGCGGAGACGCTCGCCGGCATTCCTTCTATCGTATACGGCCTGTTTGGCATGCTGTTCTTCGTCACCGCGCTCAAACTCGGATTTTCCATGCTCTCCGGCGCGCTGACGCTCTCCATCATGATTCTGCCTGTGGTTCTGCGCACCTCGGAAGAAGCGCTCATAAGTGTTCCGGACAGTTTCCGCGAGGGCAGTTTCGGGCTCGGGGCAGGTCGGTTGCGCACGGTATTTCGCGTGGTGCTGCCGGACGCGATTCCCGGCATTCTCGCGGGTGTCATCCTCGGCGTCGGCCGCATTGTCGGCGAAACGGCGGCGCTCATCTACACGGCGGGCACCGCGTCGGACACCGTCTCCGGCATCATGGACTCGGCGCGCACGCTCAGCGTGCACATGTATGCGCTCTCGCAGGAAGGTCTCTACATCAACCAGACCTACGCGACCGCGGTGGTGCTGCTCGTGATCGTCGTCTGCATCAACGCACTGTCGGCCTCGCTTGCCAGAAAGTTCAGCAGAAAACGATGAACAATATTGTTGCGAATACTCCGGAAGGACACAGCAAACGCATTCACCGCGTTTCAGAAGGTAATACGCTATGAACAAATTTGACATTTCGAACTTGGATCTGTATTACGGGCAGCTGCACGCGCTCAAGGACGTTGAGCTGCAGATTCCCGCGCGGCAGATCACGGCGTTCATCGGCCCCAGCGGCTGCGGAAAAAGCACGCTGCTGCGCACGCTCAACCGCATGAACGATCTCGTGGAAGGCTGCAAAATCACCGGAAATGTGCTGCTCGACGGGCAGGACATCTACAAGGGCGGCATGGACACCACGGCGCTGAGAAAGCGCGTCGGCATGGTGTTTCAAAAGCCGAACCCCTTCCCCATGACCGTTTACGACAACGTTGCCTTCGGCCCGCGCACCCATGGCGTCCGTGGCAAAGCGCGGCTGGACGACATCGTTGAGCAGTCCCTGCGCGACGCAGCCATCTGGGAAGAGCTTAAGGATCGTCTCAAGAAGGATGCGTTGGGTCTCAGCGGCGGTCAGCAGCAGCGACTCTGCATCGCCCGCGCGCTCGCCGTACAGCCGGAAGTCGTTCTGATGGACGAACCGACCAGCGCGCTGGACCCCATTTCCACCAGCCGCATCGAGGACCTCTGCGTGACGCTGCGCGAGAAGTATACTATAATCATCGTAACGCACAACATGCAGCAGGCCGCGCGTATCTCGGACAACACCGCCTTCTTCCTGCTTGGCGAGATCGTTGAATACGGCGCGACCGAAAAACTCTTTAGCGTCCCGCGGGACAAGCGCACAGAAGATTACATCACCGGGAGGTTTGGTTAATGCGTATTACGTTTGAAGAGCAGCTGCGTCTGCTGAATACCGAATTGTTGGAGATGGGCGCGCTCATTGAGCACGCGATTCAGGCCGCCAGCGAGGCGCTGATCAAGCAGGACGTCGAAGCGGCGAATCACGCCATCACCTTCGACCGCGAAGTCGACCAAAAGGAACGCGACATCGAGTCCCTCTGCCTCAAGCTTCTGCTGCAACAGCAGCCCGTTGCGAAGGACTTGCGGCTCATCTCCGCCGCGCTGAAGATGATTACGGATATGGAGCGCATTGGCGACCAGGCTTCGGACATCTCCGGCATCGTGATTTACCTCGCCGGAAAGCCGTACATCAAGTCGCTGGAGCACCTGCCGCAGATGGCGGAAGCCTCTATTCGGATGGTCTCCGGCAGCATCGACGCGTTCATCAACAAGGACCTTGCTCTCGCGCGCGAGATCATTGACATGGACGACGTCATCGACGACCTGTTTGACACGATCAAAGGCGAACTGATCGACCTGATCGCCCGCAATCCCGAAAACGGCGAGCAGGCAATTGACCTGCTGATGATTGCGAAATACTTTGAACGCATTGGCGACCACGCGCAGAACATAGCGGAATGGGCCGAATTCTCGATCACCGGCGTGCACAAAGGAGCCGAGCTGTAATGCGTTTCTCGCCGACAGGAGACGAAATATGATTTACTACATTGAAGACGACGCGAACATTCGTGAGCTGGTTGTGTACACGCTCAACCAAACGGGACTTTCCGCGCGCGGATTCTCCGACTCAGTTGCGTTTTTCACCGCCATGCAAGAGGAGAAGCCCTCCCTTGTGCTACTCGACATCATGCTGCCCGGTGAGGACGGACTGACCATCTTAAAAAAGATTCGCTCCGCCTCCTCCACCGCGTCGCTGCCGGTGATGATGATCACGGCAAAATCCGCCGAGTACGACAAGGTAACCGGGCTCGACCTCGGCGCGGACGACTACATCGCCAAGCCCTTTGGCATGGCGGAGCTGGTCGCGCGGGTCAAGGCGATGCTTCGGCGCAGCGGCATGAAGACCGGCTCCGACCGCTTGGTTTGCGGGGAGCTGACCGTTGACGTCGCCAAGCATACCGTAACGGTTGGAGCCGCCAATGTACAGCTGACGTATAAAGAGTTTTCGCTGCTCGTTCGGCTGATGGAGAGCGCGGGGCGCGCGTTTACACGCGAGCAGCTGCTCGAAACCGTTTGGGGTTATGATTACGAGGGCGGAACACGCACCGTGGACGTGCATGTGCAAACACTGCGCACGAAGCTCGGCGAGAGCGGAAAATACATTGAGACCGTCCGTGGCGTGGGCTACCGCTTTGGGGAATAACTCGGAACGGTTCAACCACAACGACCGGATTGTTTGGGAGCGTGATCTATGAGACAGCGAATCTTCTGGAACATTTTTCTTTCCTCGCTCATTGCGGCGTTGCTGCTTGGCGGGGTGATTCTCTTTGCGCAGTACCGCGCGTTTGAAAAGCTCGTGTTCGACGAGCTTGCGGTCGAATGCGAGTATGTTGAGACCGGTCTTCTTTCCGCGACGGACGAGCAGACTTACCTGAGAAGCCTGCCTTCGAGCGGCCGCCTCACGCTGATCAACGCGGACGGAACGGTGGTATTCGACTCCAAGTCCGACGTGTCGAAGCTCCCGAACCACGCGGATCGGCCGGAGGTCATCGCCGCGCAGCAAGAGGGCACCGGAACCAGCTCCCGCTTTTCGGAAACGCAGCTGATTCGAAACTTCTATTATGCCAAACAGCTGCCGGACGGGCGCATTCTGCGCGTTTCGGACACGCAGCAGAGCGTCGTCGGACTGCTGAACGCCATGCTGCCGACCATGCTGCTGATTCTCTTTACGATTACGCTGATTTCGCTCTTCTTCTCGCGCTATGCTGCCAAGACCATCGTTCAACCAATCAACGCGCTGGACATGAGTAATCCGCTCGGCAACGTGACGTACGATGAGCTTGCGCCGCTACTAACCAGCATGGAACGCCAGCGCCGCGAGATCGTCAGCCGCATGAGCGCGCTCTCCGAAAAGCAGCGCGAGTTTACGGCGGTTGCCGAAAACATGCGCGAGGGCTTGATCCTGTTGGATACGAATGACCGAATGATCGCCATCAATGGCAGCGCCGCGCGCACCTTCGGTACGGACGTGGAACACGTGCTCGGCGCGCATGTGCTCATGCTCAACCGCAGCGTTGCGCTGCAGCAGGCGCTGGAGCAAGCAAAGAAGGAAGGCTCCGGTTCCGCCACGCTGAACAAAGGCGCCAACACCTATCAGATTCTCGCGAACACCGTGCTGGACAACGATCAGCCCGCGGGCACCGTACTGCTCGTGCTGGACGTTTCGGACCGCGCCGCGGCGGAACAGATGCGCAAGGAGTTCTCGGCAAACGTCTCCCACGAGCTGAAAACACCGCTCACCTCGATTTTGGGGTATGCGGAGATCATGCGCGACGGCGTGGCCAAACCGGAGGACACCAAGCGCTTTGCCGCGAAGATTCACGACGAGGCGGAGTCGCTCATGTCCCTGATTGACGACATCATTCGGCTTTCGCAGCTCGACGAAAAGACGTCCCTGCCCGAACTGATGGCGGTCGACCTCAAACCGATCTGCGAGGACATCTGCCGTCGTCTTGAACCTCTCGCGCAGAAGGCGGGCGTTTCACTCGTGGCCAATCTGGAGTCGGCGCGCGTGCGCGGGATTCCGAAGATGCTCGAGGAGATCGTTCAAAACCTCGTGGACAACGCGATCAAGTACAACACGACCAACGGCAGCGTCGGTGTATCCCTCCACACAAGCAACCACATGGTTACGTTGAGCGTCTCCGACACCGGAATCGGCATTCCGGAAGAGCACCTCTCGCGCGTGTTTGAGCGGTTTTACCGCGTAGACCGCAGCCGCAACAAGCAGATTGGCGGCACGGGGCTTGGGCTTTCCATCGTAAAGCACGCCGCGGAAACCCTCGGCGCGACCGTTCAACTTGAGAGCAAGCTCGGCATCGGGACCACCGTAACCATCACCTTCCCCGCCGCTTCCGACCCGGTATAAAACAACAATCAGAGCAGACAAAAAGCACTCGTTTGAACGGGTGCTTTTTCTGATGATGCGACAATTCGGATACCAAAAAACTAACCTTTTTCAGCGTGTTTTCGCGTAAAAAAACGCACTTGATTTTTACCTGTAAAACGTCACAATTACGCTGTTGACAAACGATTTCAGAAGAGTTAAAACAGCCGTGAAGCATTTTATATGCGGTATTTTTTACGGAAAGAGAAGTGATCACAGGTGGAAAATCAATCCGAAGAGGTGCCCCTTGGGCCAATACAGGTCGGCGTCGTTTATAATCTAAAACACGCCGAAAGAAGCCGTTCCGCCGCACCGGATGACCAGGCGGAATACGACAGCATGGACACCGTTCTCGCCATCGAACAGGCGCTGCAACGCCAGGGCTGCCGTACAATTTTGCTGGAAGCGGACGAGGAGCTGCCGGAAAAGCTCCGCAGACACCGTCCCGATTTTGTGTTTAACATTGCCGAGGGGCGCGGCGGGCGCGCGCGGGAAGCGCAGGTACCCGCCCTGTTGTCCCTTTTCGATATTCCCTATACCGGTTCGGACGAAACGACGCTCTGCATCGCACTCGACAAAGCGCTGACCAAGCGCCTGCTCGCGACCTACCGGATTCCCACCCCGCGCTATCGCGTGTATGAGCCGGGCGCGCGAATTCGCACCGCCGGGCTGCGGTATCCCGTTATCGTCAAACCAAACGCGGAAGGCTCCAGCAAGGGTATTGCGGACGTCTGCATTGCCGAAAACGTCGCGGAGTTAAAATCACTCGTCGAACAAAATCTCTCGCTCTACGGCGGCTCTGTGCTCGCTGAGGAGTATATCCACGGGCGTGAGTTCACCGTCGGCCTGCTGGGCAATGGCGAGCGTGTTTCCTTGTTTCCGCCAATGGAGATTCTCTACCACGACTCCCCCATCGCCGGGTACCACGTATACAACTACACCGTCAAGCAGGAGTACACAAAGTATGTCTCCTACCGCTGTCCGGCGGAACTCTCGCCCAAACTGGAACGCGAGATCACCGAGCTGTCAAAAAAGATCTTCCTGGCGCTCGGCTGCCGCGACTTTGCGCGCGTCGACTTCCGGCTGGACGAATCGGGTAAGTTATACTTTATCGAGATCAATCCCCTGCCCGGCCTCGCACCGCACTACAGCGACTACCCCATGCTCGCGGAGTTCTGTGGCATGGAATATGACGATCTTGTCGGAAGCGTACTCCGTGCCGGCACCGCGCGCAGCGGCGTCTGCCTCTAGCAAGGCGGTGATGCAGCATGGAAGATCGCTGGAACGACTGGAAATGGCAGTTTGCCAACCGCATTACAACCGCAGAGCAGCTCAGCCGCACGCTTCCGCTCACCAATCAGGAGCAGGCGGACATTCAAACCTGCCTTGGCGCGTTTCGAATGGCAATTACCCCGTACTATGCTTCGTTGATTGATCCAAACGACCCGAACGACCCCATTCGCATGCAGGCCGTTCCGTCCATCCTCGAAACGAAGCCGGACGCGAACGATCTGGCCGACCCGCTCGGCGAAATGGCGGATAGCCCTGTCCCGCACGTGGTGCATCGCTATCCGGATCGCGTGCTGCTGCTCGTGACCATGCAGTGCTCCATGTACTGCAGACACTGCACGCGCCGCCGCGTGGTTGGCGAGGAGGACTGCGCCATCACCGAACGCGAGTTACAAAACGCGATTGCCTATATCCGCGCGCATGCGGAAATTCGCGATGTGCTGATCTCCGGCGGCGATCCGCTGACGATGGGCACCGCGAAGCTCGAGCGCATCCTCTCCGCGCTTCGCGCCATCGACCACGTGGAGATCATTCGAATCGGTACGCGCGTTCCCGTCGTGCTGCCCATGCGCATCACAAGCGAACTGACGGATATGCTGAAGAAGTATCACCCGATCTGGATCAACACGCATTTTAACCACCCGCGGGAACTCACGCCAGAAGCGGCGCGCGCCTGCGCAGCGATTGTCGACGCGGGGATTCCGCTGGGGAACCAAACGGTGCTTCTGAAAGGGATTAACGACAACGCGGAAACGATGAAGCGGCTGCTGCTGGGGCTCGTGAAGATGCGCGTTCGCCCGTATTACCTCTACCAGTGCGATTTGAGTTGCGGAATCGGTCATTTTCGGACGCGCGTGGAAACGGGCATTGAGATCATGCACCAGCTCACGGGCAACATTTCCGGCTACGCGTTGCCGAAATACGTCATCGACGCGCCGGGCGGCGGCGGAAAGATTCCCGTTGGATATGAGTATGTGCTCAAAAAGGACGACCGCGAGGTGGTGTTGGAAAACTACAAAGGACTTACCTACCGGTACCCCCAGCCCGAAGCCTGACTGCACCACGCAGCATGCAACAACGGCGGCCGATTTGGCCGCCGTTGTTTTGTGTTTCTTATTTGGATTTTTGTTTGGAATCGTCGAGCTTTTTCGGCTCGTTGACGCGCTTTCGCGCCGCGCGATCCTTGGAATCCATTATCGCGCCGAGCGCAATGCCCGTTGCCATGCCAATCGTCATGCCTACCGCCTGACTGCTAAAGAAACTGGAGCCCAGCGCGAGCCCGACGCCAAGGCCGAGGCAGAGATACACCGCAACCCAAGCGCTCGCCGGACGTTCCAGTTCCCAATAGGCGTGTCCCTCAATCGGACACTCGATGGGATAGAACTTCAAGTCCTTCAGGTACTGCTCGGAAGCCGTGTTTCCGCTTGCCGTCATCACTCGGACGAAGTACACCCCCTCCGTCAGAAACGCCCAGTCGCAGAGCGCCTTTGTCGCCTCGGTGGCATACCCTTCACCCCGGAACTCCTCCGGCAGGTCGAACCCCATCTCCACCGTTTGATCCTTTGGTTCGCCGTGGAAGCCCAGGTATCCGACCGTCTGCTTGGTTTCGCGTAGTGTTATCCGCCAATAGGTGTGCCAGAGCGCCTGATCGTAATATGCCTGTACGCAGCGCCGCATTTCGATATACGCGCTACGAACCAGATCGTCCGTTTCCTCCGAGATTCGCTGCGTGAGTTCCTTTTCATTCATCGGCGTCAGCAGCAGGCGCTTTGTCTTAATAGGGGCCTGATCGATCAATCGGTAATGTCTCATGAATACCCTTTTCCATTATTTCTATTCAAGGAAGTCCTTGAGCCGTTTGCTGCGGCTCGGGTGGCGGAGTTTGCGCAACGCCTTGGCCTCAATCTGGCGGATGCGCTCGCGCGTGACGTTAAACTCCTTGCCGACTTCTTCGAGCGTGCGCGCCTTGCCGTCGTCCAGACCGTAGCGCAGGCGAAGCACCTTCGCTTCGCGCGGGGTTAACGAGTTGAGCACGTCCATGAGCTGCTCTTTGAGCAGCGTGACGGCAACCGCTTCGGCGGGCGCGGGCGCGTCGTCGTCCGGAATGAAGTCGCCAAGGTGCGAATCGTCCTCCTCGCCAATCGGTGTTTCGAGCGAAACAGGCTCCTGCGCAATCTTGATGATCTCGCGCACCTTCTCCTCCGAAATGCCCATTTCTTTGGCAATCTCGTCCGGTCGCGGGTCGCGTCCATACTCCTGCACGAGCTGGCGGTTGACGCGAATAAGCTTGTTGATCGTCTCGACCATGTGCACCGGAATACGAATGGTGCGCGCCTGATCGGCAATGGCGCGGGTGATCGCCTGGCGAATCCACCAGGTTGCATACGTCGAGAACTTATAGCCCTTGCGGTAGTCGAACTTCTCGACCGCCTTGATTAAACCAAGATTGCCTTCCTGAATCAAATCCAGAAACAGCATGCCGCGCCCGACATAACGCTTGGCAATGGACACGACCAGGCGAAGGTTCGCCTCCGCGAGCTGGTGCTTCGCGTCCGGATCGCCGTCCGCCATGCGCTGGGCAATCTCCACTTCCTGATTCGCGGTCAGCAGCGGCACCTTGCCGATCTCCTTGAGGTACATGCGCACCGGGTCGTCGATGTTGATGCCTTCTACGGCGGCAAGCGTGGACTCAATCTCGGCAATCTCCTGATTGATATCCTCCGGCATCTCAACGTCTTCCACGACGTCGATGTTCAGCTCCTCCAGATGGTCATAGACCTTCTCAATCTGTTCCTGATCCAAATCGAGCTCTTCCAGCGCGTCCATGATTTCCTTGTAGGAGAGCATGCCTTTCTGTTTGCCTACCTCGAAAAGCTCATTGAGCTTTTGCATGCGTGCTTCTTTTCCCTCCACGGTGTTAGCTCCTTTCATCTCAACCCTCGCATCTGCAGATTCAGCATCTGCATCTCTCTTAAGTATTCCGCCCGCTGCGCCGGTTGTATCGCCGGTTCGCCGAGCTTGCGTTTGATTTCTTCAATTCTTTGTGCCAGGTCGTATTGTTCAATGCGGCAGAGGCAGTCTTTCGCCGCCTTGGCCGGGTCCTCGCAGGCGGCTTCTTCGCGCAGCGCGGCGCTGACGCGCTCCGCGCTCGCTTTGTCCATCCCCGCGATCAACAGCGGTACATTCGGCGTTTCCTGCCGCTCGTAGGCTTGCAGCAGTCCCAGCGCAAACGTTCGAAATCCCTCGTCCGAAAAGCGGCTCTCCAGACTTTCCTTCAGCACCATTGTCGCCGCCTCGCGCGATTGCAGCATGTGAAACAGCAGTGCGCTCTCCGCGCGTGATCGCTCATCCTCGCGCGGTGCCGCGCGGGTCTGCATCTTTCGAGGCGGATCGTGCCTCGGTTCCACGCCCGCAAACGACTCCGGCGGGCGCGTTGTCGCCCCTTGCGCCTTGAGCGTGTCGAGCGAATATCCCGTTTTAAACGAGAGCTGCTGATAATACCGGTCCCGTTCCACCGGGGAAAGCGTCGCGATAAACCGGCAGGCCTCCGTTGCATAGCGCTCCCGCTCGTCCTCGCGCTCCAGCGCGTAGGATCGCGCCATTGCCTCCAGCTTAAAGGCGTTGAGCGAAAGCGCGTTCTCCTTGAGTCGGTCGAAGGCTTCCTTGCCGTTCTGGCGGACGAACTCGTCCGGGTCCTGCTCGTTTGGAAACACGATCACGCGGACGCTCAATCCCTCCGCCGTCAGAATGTCCAGCCCGCGAATGGTCGCGTTCTGTCCCGCCGCGTCGCCGTCGTAGGCGATGTATACGGTGCTGA
>JAYFPQ010000112.1:0-17362 GCA_034927595.1 Christensenella sp. | reverse complement strand
CTATACTTTTTCTATGGTACGCATGGACGATTTGCAATATGACGGCCTCGTGCTCTATCAGGACACGGACTATGCGCGCTTCAACGCGGACGCACTGAAGCTCTGCGCCTTTCTGCGGCTTGGCCCCGCGGATCGGGTGGTCGAGCTTGGTTCCGGCACGGGTGTCATCTGTGTGCTGGGCGAGCGAAAGACCGGCGCGAGCTTTACCGGCGTCGAGCAGCAAAATAGACTCGTCGAGCTTGCCGAACAGAGCGCGCGGCAGAACAAGCAGGCGATTCGCTTTCTCACGGCGGACGTTGCAATGGCGCCGGAGCTTCTGGGACGCGGCGCGTTTACCGCCGTGGTCATGAACCCGCCGTATTTTGAAAGCGGGGAACCGAGTCCAAACGCGTCCGTCGCCGCCGCGCGGCACGGCGCAGCGCAGGCGCGGGAATGTTTTCTGGACGCGGCGTTCCAGCTGCTGAACAACGGCGGTAAACTCTTCTTAATTGATTCGGCCGATACATTGGCGGATTTGACGACGGCGCTGCGCGCGCATCGCCTCGAACCGAAGCGAATGCAGTTTCTGTATACAAAGCCGAACGCCCCCGCGCGACGGGTGCTGATTGAGGCGAAGAAGCTTGGCCGCCCGGGACTCGTCGTCGAGCCGCCGGACTGGCTGCAGGAGTCATAAAAGCACGCAAAGTGCGAGCTGCCGAAAGAATAACAAGTATCATAAAAAAACAGCCCGCCGAAGCGGGCTGTAACATACGAAGTGCAGAACTTAACAGACAGTGTTTTGAATCAGATTGAAACAAAGGTTGAACACGCTCTCGCGCATCTTGGTCATGACGGAGCCGATGTCGTCGTCCGTTACGTAGGACATCATGCCCGTGCAGTAGTTTGTGACGATGCCGATGGCGGCGTACTGCATGTTGAGGTCGCGCGCAAGCGGCGCTTCCGGCACGAGCGTCATGCCCGTAATCTGCGCGCCGAGCACGCGGATCATGCGGATTTCGGCTGCCGTCTCGAAGCGGGGGCCTTCCGTGCAGGCGTAGATGGCGCGGCCGGAATAGGGAAGACCGGCCTTGAGGATCAGGTGCTCAAGCGTATCGTTGAGTTCCGGACTAAAGACGTCTTCCATGCCGGTGTGCAGCGCGGCGCGGTGCTCGCGCAGAAACGAGGAGGGGCGGCTCTTGGTCAGGTCGATGAAATCGCTGATGAGGCAGACGGTGCCAACCTTAATGCCGTAGTCGCAGGCGCCGACGGACGCGAGGCCAATGATGTGCGTCACGCCGAGCAGATGCATGGCGTAGATGTTTGCGCGGTAGTTGATGTCCGGCGCGTCGTGACCGGTGAGCACGCCGTGCCGATGGCGATAGATCACTTCCTGCCCGCATTCGAGCTTGCCACGGTAGATGACGACGTCCCCGTATGGTGTGCTGACGGCTTCCTCCACATAGGGAATCGGCAGGGTCTCCATGTTGTTGCCGCCGATAATCGCATACTTCATACCACATCACCTCAGCTAAACTATACCATACAAATACGGAAAAGTGTATACTGAAAGACGGATGAAACCGTATACCGAAAGGATGAACCTACATGCAGCAAGCCGACCACGATCTCGCGTTTTTGCTCCAGTTTCAAAACATCGCCTGGTATGAAAACGGCAGCGTGCGCATTCTCGACCGCCGCGTCTACCCGGCCGAGGAGCGGTTTGTGACCTGCCGCACGCATGGCGAGGTTGCAAAGGCCATTACCGATATGGTGACGCAGAGCTACGGCCCGTTTCACGCCGCCGCAATGGGCATGGCGCTCGCGGCGTATGAGTGCCGGGGGAGTTCTTCCGTGGAACAGAAGGCATATCTCAAGGCCGCGGCGGATATCATTGCCAACGCGCGCCCGACCACCGCGCGCAAGATGCGCACCTGGACGGACGACTGCGAGCGGGACGCGCGCTCGGCCATCGACGCGGGCGGGGACGCCTGCGACGCGGTGATGCGCGGGGCGGTTGCAAAATTCTCCCGCCGCTACGACCGCTTTGACCGCGAAGCGCACTACTTTATAGAGAAAATACCGAAGAATCCGACGATCATGACGCAGTGCTATGGCGACGCGGATCTGGGCATGCTGCTGCGCGCGCTGAATGAGCGCGGCGACGAAGCAAAGTTCTTTACGCCCGAAACACGCCCCTACCTGCAGGGCGCGCGGCTGACCGCGAGCGTCATCTGCGACATGGGGTTTCCCGTAACGTTGATTACGGACAATATGCCCGGCTATATTCTGGGGCACAAGCACGTGGATCTGTTTACCACCTCGGCGGACGTGATTACGCTGGATGGGCATGTGGTCAACAAAATCGGCACCTTCCAGATTGCGCTGAGCGCCAACTATTACGGTGTTCCGTACTACGTTGCCGGGTTCCCCGACCGGACGCACCCGGATCTTAGCTCCGTGCACATCGAGGAGCGGGACGGGGACGAGGTGCGCCACGCGATGGGCGTCTGCACCTGCAAGCCCGCCGTCATGGGCTATTATCCCGCGTTTGACATCACCCCGCCGGAACTTGTTTCCGGCGTCGCAACGGACATCGGCGTGCTCAAGCCCACCGATCTGCACCGCTACCAGCCCGCGGAATAAGCAGTAGTTTGTTTGATCGCGAATCCAACAAAACGACAACAAAACAGAGCCGGCGGAAGTTCCGCCGGCTCTGCTGATTTGCATCGTTTATTCGCTGTAGCGAACCTTGATGGTGCGCGTGTTTGGCATCATCTCGATCCAGGTGTTGCCCGGTTCCAACCGAATGATGGAGCCGTCGTAGAGCTTGTAGGTGGTCGGGTCCGCAAGTGATGGTCTGCTCCAGGTGCCGGTGACATGGCGGCCATTGATAAAATAATCGCAGTCGCCGCTGCCCGATAGGGCGATGTTTCGATACATGGTGTCGTAAGAGGAGACGCTCACATACTGAACAATCAGGTTCTGTGTGGTGATTGGCTCGCTCTCGTAGCCGATGACGCTCTGATTCGGCGTCAGGGTCTTGCTCTCGCCGAGGACGTTCTTGGAGTTTTTATCGCTTCGAACGAGCCGGCCGGTCTGCGCGTTGTAGGTAAAGACGACGCGCTCCGAGTCCGAACTGGAAAACGGAATGCCGACGCTCGAAAACGGCTTTCCCTTCTTATACGAAACGTCGCTTTGAAACTGAAACCGGTTTCCACAGGGCGTTGCGCTAAAGCCGTTGTCATACTCCGCGTAGTCGGACGCCTTGAAGAACAGCGTGTGTTCCTCGATGGCGGTCACCGTTTTGTCGCGGAGGAAGTAGTCCCCCGCGGAACCCGTGTTCTGCACGCGAAAGCGAACGCCGCTGGACGCGAGCAACGGATAGCCGGTCTGCGCCTGCTCCGGGTCGCCAAGCGAAACATACAGCCCGCCCCATTCGAGCGCGATATCCGCCAGATATGCGCGCGAGGTGCGAATGGGCCCGATGCGCAGGGGGTATTCGTCCGAAAAGACCGCGAGAAACCGCGTGCCGTGGTCAATGCGGTCGAGCGGAAACTCGTAGACCACGTCCGCGAGCATCAGCCCCGTCTGCGGGCGCGCCTGCGCCGCGTTGTCAATGACCGCGAGAATGGGGCGATAGACGGCGCCTTCCGGCAGAGCGCGCCCCGTGGAAGGCGAAATGGTCAGCGGCAATGCGCTGGCTTTGGGCGTGGGACTGGCCTCTGTGCCTTCCGCGGCGGGGGCGGTAGTTGCCTCCGGCGTGGCGCTCGCGCGCGGCTGCCCCGCGTCCGTGAGGACGACGACCTCCGCGTTGGCGGGCGTACCCTGCGGCGCAGATGTTGGCTCCAGAATGGTTTCCGCTATCGTGCAACCGCCGGTTGATAACGCAAGAACGAGTACGGCAAGCAGTGTGAAGGCTCGCCGTACTCGCGGAGTGATGTTGTTTTGTTGATGCCCGGCCAAGATCTATTCGACCGCTGCCGTCGTATCGTTGGGGTGGACGGCAATCCATGTGCTGCCGGGTTCGAGAATGACGAGCGAGCCGTCGTCCAGCAGATACTGCGTGTAGTCGTCCGCCGTCGGGCGCGACCAGGTGCCGGTTACGTGCTGACCGTTGATGAAATAGTCGCACTTTCCGGTGCCAATCAGTTCACAGGTGCGGCGGTGCTTGGGATCGCCCTTGATCAGGCCGTAGTCCACGTACTGAACAATCAGGTTCTGAACGCTCATCTGCTCTTCGGTATAGCTCGTGCCGTCCTCATTCAGCGTGCGCGTCATAAACGATTTTCCGTTCTCGCTGCGCAGAATGCGGTTGGTTGCGGGGTCGTAGGTGAACTGAATCCAGTTTGGATTCGTGTCGTTGCCAAAGGGAAGCGAAACCTTTGTATAAGCTTCGCCGTTTGCGTAAGAAACGTTCTCCATAAAGGAGAAGCGCTCGCAAACCTTCGACTCATAATCCTTGAAAAACCGGTCGACCAGCGCGGCAACGCGGTAGTAGAGCGAATGCACGTCGTCGCGTCCAGTTTCCGGCGCGCGGAATTTATAACCGTTCTTGGTTTCAAAATCGCCATAGCCGCCCTTGTTTAGGCTGAAGGTCGCGGAGTAACCTCGAAAATCGCCGCTGGGCAGGTAGAGCGAAATCAGCTTGCTCGGGCTGCGCTTATAGGGCGAGTCGAGCATAACATATCCTTCGTGCAGATACATGCAGTCCCACTCGTGCGCAAGGTCGATGAAGTAATAGCGCATGGAGCGCAGCGGGCCCGCGTAGAGCGGATAGGTGTCGTTGTAGAGCACCTGAAAGCGCGTAATCGTCTGCTCCACGAGAAACTCGTAGATGATGTCCGCCTGCATGAGCGAGGTCTGCGGTTTTGCGCCGTCCGCGTTGTCGACGGACATGATGAAGACCTTGCTCGGCGTTCCTTCCGGAATCACACGGCCGGATGTCTGCGAGCGGTTCTGCGGCGCGGGCGTCGGGGTTGCGGTTGGTTCCGGCGTCGCGGTCGGCGTCGCGGTCGATTGTTCGACGATGGTGGCGGGTTCCGGCGTTGGGGTCGCTACGGCGGCGGGTTCCGGGGTCAGCACGGAACAGCCGGAGAGCAGCGTGGTCGCCAGCATGAGAACCGCAAGCAGTCGAATGCCCTTTTTAGGAGTGGAGAAGGCTGTGTTCATACTCAAGAATCCTTTCTGACCGGACGATCCGGCTTTGGTTCCGCCGCCTGCTTGCGGCGTTTCATGACGGATGTGACGATTAAGGCAATCAGGATGACGAACAAAACTGCGACAACGACATACGAAATCGGCTCAACGGTTCCGCTGCCTGTCGGAGCGGCGGTTGCCTCCGGTGATGCGGAGGTATCGACCTGCGCCAATTCTGCCGGTTCGGGCACGGGCGTTGGCGTCGGTTCCGGCGTTGGCGTCGGGGCGGGGGTCTCCGGAATCCAGGGTGTAACGAGGGCCGCCGGAACTGCGCCGGTGCCAATGCTAACCCCGCCGTCCTCCAGATAGACATACGCTTTGGTCTGGTTGAAGTCCGCGTCCACCTGCGTGAGGATGCCGTTCGTTGCCGTCAGCGCGCTGCCTGCGTTGGATAGCGCGGTAAAGCGAACGGTCAATAGCGTTCCGTCGCCATTGAGGCCGAGTGCGTCTGCGCAGGCAATCCGGATTCGACCGGGTTCGTCCGCGTTGTAGACGACATATTCCGCCAAAAAAAGATCGCCGGGCGTAACGGAAACGACCGTTAGCGCGGCGGGATCGTAATTGAGATCGAATTGAATGGAGTCCACACCCGCGCAGTTCTTCAGGGTAACGGAAACATCCGCTTGCCCGCCGTTCTCCGTGCTCGCCGTACCAATCGCAATGGTTACGCTTTCGTTCCCCTCCGCAGCAAGCGCGGTAGCGGGGATCAGCGCGGCCAGCACCACCGCGGTCAGAACCAGTAGCAAACGTTTCATGCGTTGCATCCTCTCGCGAAAATGTGTATGATACATGTTACAGCAAATATGAATCAAAGTCAATTTTGCGCAAGCAAATCCGCGTCTGAACGTGTGTCAACAAAGGAAACTTGCGCGAACAAAACGGTGAAAACAACAGCGCGTGTTCGGCGTGGCCAGATTCGGATCATTTGTCGTAATGCGCGTACCGATCAAGGAGAACAACATGAACGCAGTCGGGTATTACAACGGCGAATTCGCACCGTTGGAGGAGCTGAGAATCCCCGCGCTGGATCGCGGCGCATACTTTGGGGACGGGGTGTACGAGGCGGTTCGCGTGGACAACCATCGCTTCTTTGCGCTGGAAGAACACCTCGAACGGCTGGAAGCCAGCCTAGCTTTTTTGCGGATTCCGTTCTCCATGCCGCGCGCGGAACTGACCTCGATTTTGCAGGCGGTGGCCGACCGCGTGGAGAGCGACCATCAACAGCTCTATTTTCAGATCACCCGCGCAACGGCGATGCGTACCCACGCGTTTCCGGAGGGCGGCAGGCCGAATCTGCTCGTGTTCTCGCGCGAGGTGCCGCTCGCGGACGTTCGCACGCCAAAGAAGGTTGTCGTGCTGCCGGACATCCGCTGGAAGTACTGCAACATCAAAACGCTGAACCTCATCCCCGGCGTACTCGCCGCGGAAACCGCCAAGGAGCGCGGCTGTTGCGAGGCGGTGTTTCATCGCGACGGCGTGGTGACCGAGTGCTCCAGCTCCAATCTGCTGATGCTCAAGGACGGCGCGCTCGTGACCGCTCCGGCGGACGAGCACATTTTGCCCGGCATTACGCGCGGGCACTTTCTGATGCTCGCACGGCAGATGGGCATTCCCGTGTTCGAGCGCGCGTTTACGCTGGAGCAGGCGTACGACGCGGACGAGCTGATGATTACGAGCACGAGCGTCCACGGCCTGCCGGTGTGCGAAATGGAAGGGCGTCCGGTCGGCGGGCGCGACCCAGTTCTGCTGAAGCGCTTGCAGGATGCCTACCGGGCGTATTTTACCAGCGTGGTCGGAGAACTGCATTAAACGACGAAGTGTCGCTCAATGATTGCGTGAGTCATTCGGGAGGAAGGGCATTTGGGACAACGGAAAAACGCGGAATATCAAAATGCCGTCTTGCTCGCGATTGCGGCGGCGGTTCTTTTTGCCTGCTCCGCTCCGCTCTCCAAGCGGCTGCTCGCCGGAATTCCGCCTGTACTGATGGCAGGGTTACTCTATCTTGGCGCGGGAATCGGTTCGGGGCTGATCTTGCTCTTCGGCGGGTTTCACGAGCGTCGGGAACCGGTGTTCGCGTTTGAGCGAAAGGATTTTCGGTTTCTCATTGGCATGGTGCTGCTCGATGTGGCGGCGCCAGTACTCCTGCTCACCGGCCTTGCCCGCACGACGGCGGCAAACGCTTCACTGCTGTGCAACTTTGAGGTCGTGGCGACCACGCTGATTGCCTTGTTCTGGTTTCGCGAGCGGGTATCCTCCCGCCTCTGGCTCGCAATTTTGCTGGTGACCGCCGCAAGCTGCCTGCTCACCTTTGAGCGGGAGAACGGGCTGCGCTTTTCCGTTGGCTCGGTCTATGTGCTGCTCGCGGCAGCCTGCTGGGGACTGGAGAACAACTGTACCCGCATGCTCGCGGATCGGAACCCCATCGCGATTGTTGCCATCAAGGGGCTTGGCTCCGGTCTGTGCTCGCTCGTCATCGGGCTTGCGCTCGGTCAGCGTGCCAGCGACTGGGTGACGGCGCTTCTTGCGCTCGTCGTCGGGTTTTTTACCTACGGACTCAGCATCGCCTGCTACATCCGCGCGCAGCGTTCACTCGGCGCGGCGAAGACGAGCGCCTTTTACGCCGCGGCTCCGTTCATTGGCGCGGCGCTTTCGTTTCTGCTATTGGGCGAACGGCCGGGCGCGGCGTTCTACATCGCTCTGCCGTTGATGGCGGTTGGCGCGTATGTGGCGACGATCGACCTGCCGAAGCAGGCGCTGCCTGCCGAGTAGAACTAATAAAATATAGATTCTTGCATGCAAAAAAGCGGCGCTAAAGTTAGCGCCGCTTTCTGTTGTTCTCGATCATAGGTTTACGCCTGCGCGGGGGCCTCGTCATAGGCAATCAGCACCGCGCGGCAGGGGGCGCCTTCCGCGCCGGAGACCTTCAGCGGCGCGGCGCTGAGGATATACCGTCCGTCCGGTACGCCGCGCAGCTCGAGGTTTTCGAGCACGGCGATTCCATAGCCCAACAGCGCGGTATGCGCGGAGAGTTCGTCCGAATAGGTGCCGATGGACTGGCTGTCCGTGCCAATCAGCACGAGTCCCTTGTTGTAGAGGTACGCAATTGCGCTCTCCGTGAGCTGGCCTTTGCCATGCAGCAGAATGCGCGGCGCAAACGGCCTTGACATAAAGTACATGGAGTCGAGTGGTGTTTTAGGTACGGTGAGCACAACGCAGTCGCCAACAAACAGGTCGGCGGGCATCGAGGCGATGTCCTTTCCCTTTTGAATAAAGTGCAGCGGCGCGTCCACGTGGGTGCCCGCGTGCATGCTCGTTTCGAGGCGGGAGAGGTTGTAGCTTTCGCCGTCTTTCATGCGGTGCAGCGCGCGCAGCGAGGGCGGATCGTCCCCGGGATACGGGGGCGTCTTCAACAGATCGCGGGAGATATCGTAAACTTTCATGTAATCAAGTCCTTATTGTCTCCTTGCGGATTCGGTTTCTTTTCGAGACGAAACCCATTATACGTTTACCATATGAGAATCGTAAAGCTATTTTTTCGCGCCGAGCAAAGAATGCCTCGCAAGACCCGACAAAAAACCCCCGCGACAGCGGGGGGAACGGATTCGATTTCTTATTCGTTGCGGATTGCCGCGAGCGGGGAGAGCTTCATGGCGCGGATGGCCGGGTACATGCCCGCGGCCAGCGCGACGATAATCGAGAACCCGACCGCGCCGAACGCCAGATACGCGGGAATGATGCTTCGTAGTCCCGAGCTCGCGAGCAGCTGATTGAGCAGCAGCGAGACCCCGAAGCTCAGCACCAGTCCCATAGCCCCGCCGAAAAGCCCGATGTAGGCGGACTCCGTAAGGAACAACCCCGCAATGTTGTCGATGCGGCAGCCGAGCACCTTGATGATGCCGATTTCCTTCGTGCGCTCGAAGATGCTCATCATCATCGTGTTCATGATGCCGATGGCGGCAACGAGCAGGGCAACCCCGCCGATGGCTCCGAGCAGGTACTGAACGTTCTGCGTGCTCTTTTCGGCCATCTCCACCGCGTCCTGGAGGCTGTAGGTGCCGTAGCCCATGTCCTGAATCGCGTTCTTTACGGTCTTGACGTCCTCAATTTCCTTGCACTTGACGAGAACGGAGCTGTATTTGCTGCTGTCAAACTGAACGTAGTCCTTGTTCGCCTTTGCGAGCTTCTCCAGCTGCGTCATATCCATAAGGCAGTAGTAGGAGAAGTCGTTGTTGTTCTGATCCATAATGCCGGTCACGTTGAGCTTATACATCGGGCCAAGCGGTTTCTCCGGCTCCTGTGTGCTGTCGGAGGACGACATGACGATCACCTGATTTTTATAGACGTTGCGGTAGTCAAACGTCAGTTGCATGCGCGAGTCCTTGGTGATGCGCGGGTTGCCGTTTTTGTCGACCGCCTGACGGCCGTTGTCCGGATTGTAGAAGTTATTCAACGACCAGACACCAAGCACGATATCGTAGGTGTTTGAGCCGCCCGCGGTGGGCATTTTGCCCTCGGAGAGCGTAATGCCAAACTCCTCCGCCTGCTCGGGCGTGACCCCGAGGATGGAAGCGTCCGTCATGAAATTGCCGGACTTGATCATGCCATAGGTATCCACCAGCGGCATAACGGCCTGAACGCCGGCGATCTTCTTGAATTCTCCAACCGCCTTTTTGTTGAGTTCCTTCTGGCGCGACGATCCGCCGCCGTTGCCGTTGGACACATACGACCAGGAGTTGACGCGGATGGTGGTCAGGCTGCCGGTTCCGGCGAAGTTCTCACTCGTCGCCTTCTTGATGCCGATGCCTAGAGACACCATAACCACGATGGACGCCACGCCGATCACCATGCCGAGAACGGTTAGAAACGCGCGCATCTTCCGCCGCCACAGGTTTAGAAACGCCGTGGACAGCATATCGGTAATACTCATTGTTCCTCCAATTGCGCGTTCTGCGCCGGATGCTTACAGGTCTTCCAGCTGGCGCTCGCGTTTTTTCTTGAGACGGATGACGAGCACGACCGCGCCTGCGACAACCGTCAGTCCGCCGAGTACCCAGAAGATCCAGCCGATGCCGCCGCCCTGCGGCTTGTCGGAGGGCATGCTTCCGGCGTCTCCGGGGGAGGCGAGCGCGGCGGGCGTCTCCTCGTTGACGGTCATGTTGAGCGGGCGAAGCTCCTCGGTCTGGTTGCCGTAAACATCCTCATAGGTGATGCGAACCTTCGCCTCAATGTCCCCTGCGACCTGCGGAATCACGCTGAGGTCCGCGTTCATCGAACTGCCGGAGGCAACATTGCCGCCAAAGTAGGATTCTTCGAGCTTGAGGTCGTCGCCAACGACGTCGACCATGCAGTTATACAGCGGCGATTTGCCGAGGTTGTAGAGCGAAATGCCGACCGAAACGTTGCTGCCGACCCAGGGATCGTCGTAGACCACGGGGTCGTTGATGCGCACGCGCGCCTTTTGCAGAATCGGCACGTTGACGGAGGCCTTCTCTTCGAGATCCGCGCGGTTCTTCGTTCCCTCATAGGAGAGGGTGACCGCCAGCACCTGCGACTTTGCTTCCGCGTCCGGCGCAATCTGGAGGTCAATCGTCAGCGCGCGGGCGCCGTTTTTATCGATGGTTCCAAGGAAGATGCTGCTCGAACCGCCGGGGGCGGGAATTACCGCGCCGCCTTCGCAGTTGTAGTCGAGTTGCAGGTTCGTAATCGCCTCGCGATTCGAGGTGTTGGCAACGATGAGACGCAGCTGAACAACATCCCCGGCGTAGATCGGGCTCTGCTCGAACTGATAGCTCTCAATGATGACCTTGGGCTTGCTCTTGTAGCTGGAGCCGCCGCCGGAGCTGGAGCTGCCACCGGTGGTATCGATGCCGCGGCAGTAGACCCGAATGGTGATGTCGGTTGTGCCGGAGTCGCTCTTTACATGAAACGTGACATCGTAGTTGCCTTCGGTAACGCCTTCGACAAAGGAGGTGGAAAGCTTGAAGTAAGCGTGCTCACCGTCCGCAAGCGTGTCGCCGTTCCAGGCGACAAGAGCGCTGGTAGCTATATCGGCCTTTTGAAAAGCTTTGCAATCCACCGTGGTCTTGGTTGCGTCCGGATTGACAAACGGGAACTTCGTCAGATCGGTCGAAACATCCACCGAGCAGGACAGATTGGTCAGCGCGCTGCCACTCACGTTCTTTACGGGGATGTAGACCGTCAGCCCGTCGTCCACATGGCCGATCGGCATTTGCTGATATTCGCTTTCACGGGCGTCTATGATACCCGCCCCATCATAGCGCTCCACTTCACCTGCTGCCATCGCAGCCATCGGCAGCGCGGTGAGCACGAGCGCGAGCACCGCGACGAGCGCGAGCCACTTGATCTTGCCTGAATTACGCATGTTCTTGCACCTCAGTTTTTCCATGATTGGTTTCAAAATTCAATTTCGCTTCGGAGTTGATTGTAATATCGGTAATTCTTCCGTCGAGCAGGTTGATCACCTTGTCGCCAAAGCCGGCAATGTGGGAATCGTGCGTGACCATGACGAGCGTTTTGCCCTGCTCTCGGAGAATATCGATGATAAAGCGCATGACCTCGTCGGACGTGTTGGAGTCCAGGTTGCCCGTCGGCTCGTCCGCAAAGACGATCTCGGGGTTGGTCACGAGCGCGCGCGCAATGCCGACGCGCTGCTGCTGTCCGCCGGAGAGTTCGCTGGGTTTGTGCTTCTTGTGCGTACCCAGACCGACCATGTCCAGCATCTCCTCGGCCCGCTTGATGCGCGCGGCCTTGGGAATGCCGCGAAACGAGAGCGGAAGCGCGACGTTTTCCAGCGCCGTATAATAAGGCATTAGGTTAAACGACTGAAAGATAAAGCCGATGTGCCGCTGACGAAAAACAATCAACTCGCCCTGTGTCATGCGCTCCAGATGCTTGCCGGAGATGACGATTTCGCCCGAGGTAACCTGTTCCAAGCCGGCGAGCACGTTGAGCAGCGTGGATTTTCCCGAGCCGCTGCGGCCGATGATGGAGCAGATGTCGCCGGAAGCGATTTTAAGATCGGCTCCGCGCAGCGCATGAACATCCACGGAACCGACATGGTAAACCTTTGTGACGTTTCGCACGTCGATGAGCGTGCTATCCTGCATGATCCCTCCCGAACACCAAAAGGTGTATTACACGTACTAATACGCATGCATCATACCCCACATCCCGTCCGGTGTCAACGCCCGCCGGACGGTAGAATGAAACGGAATTGCGAACTTCGGCGAAACATGTTGCAACGCGAATTTGGTTCGTCTCGGCAGATTTCGCGTGCGTTTAACGAAGAAAATCGCCCGAATGCTTGAAATAGCGCGGCTTCTCTGGTAGGATGGATCAAAACACCCCAAGGAGAGGCGGCAGGCGGCATGCTCGCAACGCGAAACCAACACAATTCGCTGTTCTCGAATGCCCGGCGCAAGGTTTGCGCGGGGTCTTTCGGTGCGTTTGCCGCGCGCTCTTTCGAAGTTTACGCCGAGAGCGGGTGCCCCATGCGAATGCGAAAGCACGCGGAGCAAACGAATGCGGCGGCAGCGCGCGTCTAGCGCAACCGGATGAACCCATCCGCTGTCCCGTGGTCGAGCAGGTATCTTGCGCCCGCCTGTTGGGACGATTCGTTTTTGTAGCGTGCAACCTTCCAGAACAAGAGACATCGGGCGCCGACGGCTGCGACCGGCGATTCTGCAAACGAGCGGAACGCGGGGGCCGGACGGCGATTTTTTATTTCTAATCAATCAAAGAATCGATCGTTCCAAACTTCCCGCAATCCATCGCTCTGCAGAAACCGTTCGCATTCCGCGCGCGGGAGTATTTCCCTGTGCGCAACATCAGTGGAGCGAAGGAGAAAACATATGCCAATTAAAATTCCGGATGGGTTACCCGCGGGCGATCTGCTCGCGCAGGAAAACATCTTCGTTATGCCGCAGCATCGCGCGGCGCAGCAGGACATTCGACCGCTGCGCATCGCGATTATGAACCTCATGCCGACCAAACAGGCGACGGAGACACAGCTGTTGCGCATGCTCGCGAACTCGCCGCTGCAGGTGGAGGTCACGCTGCTGCACACCGGCACCTACCAGAGCCAGAACACCTCGCAGGACTATCTGAACTCGTTTTACCGCACCTTCGACGAGGTGAAGCACGAGCACTTCGACGGCCTCGTGATCACGGGCGCGCCGGTGGAAAACCTCGACTTTACGGACGTGCACTACTGGGACGAGCTCGTCCGCCTGATGGACTGGGCGGATTCCAACGTGTTTTCAACGCTCTACATCTGCTGGGCGGCGCAGGCGGGGCTGTATCATTTTTACGGGGTGGAGAAGCATCCGCTGGGCAAGAAGATGTTCGGCATCTTTCCGCATGTCGTGCTGGATCGCTCGCATAAGCTTGTGCGCGGGTTCGACGAGCAGTTTATGGCCCCGCATTCGCGGCACACGACGATCTATGTGTCCGACGCGGCGAAGATTCGCGATCTTGATATTCTGGCGACCTCACAGGAGGCGGGGCTGTATCTCGCGGCTTCACATGACGGGCGGCGCGTGTTTGTCACCGGGCACAGCGAGTATGACGCGAAGACGCTGGAGCTGGAGTATCGCCGTGATCAGGCGGCGGGCAAGCCGATTTCGATTCCGAGGAACTATTATCCAAACGACGACGACACCCTCCAACCGGTGATCACCTGGCGCGCGCATGGAGCACTACTGTTTGCCAACTGGCTGAACTACTTCGTGTATCAGGAAACGCCGTACGACATTGACGCGATCACCCCGCAGCACGGAGAATAAAAGAAAGTATAGTTTTTCAAAAAACTATACGGCGCACTACTATTCGCGAACTGGCTGAATTACTTCGTGTATCAGGAAACGCCGTACGACATCGACGCGATTACCCCGCAGCACGGAGAATAACGAAAAAGAGAGCGGCTTCCACAGGGGGAGCCGCTCTCTTTGTGTTAGAATAGAAGCAGATCATGTTTAACATGAGAATAGGAGCTTATTTTGACACAAAATCTACCAGTAGCGTATCTTGCGCGAATGAAAGCGCAGCTTGGTGAGGAATCCTTTGCAGCGTATTTACGAGCGATGGGTGATTCCCCGCGCCGGGCCATGCGCGTCAACACGCTCAAGACGGGCGTAGAGGCTTTTTGTGCGCAGGTGGATTTTGCACTTGCGCCAACAGGGCTGCTGCCCGGAAGCTTCTTTTTTGAAGATGATGTTGCGATTGGCAAGCATCCGCTCCATGCCGCGGGCTTGTGTTATGTGCAGGAACCCGCCGCGCAAATCCCCGTTTCGCTGAGCGGCGCCCGACCCGGCATGGTCGCGCTCGACCTTTGCGCCGCACCCGGGGGAAAGACGACGCAGCTTGCCGCCATGATGCGAAACTCCGGATTACTCGTTGCCAACGAACCGGTTCATTCCCGCGCGGAAATCCTGATGAGCAATCTTGAGCGCCTCGGCGTCACGAACACACTCGTCACCTCTATGCGACCGGATGCGTTGGCGGAAGCGCTCGGCGCTTGCTTCGACCTCGTTCTCGTGGACGCGCCGTGTTCCGGCGAGGGGATGTTCCGCAAGGACGACGTGGCGATTCGGGAATGGTCACCGGAGCATGTGCTCGCCTGCGCTGCGCGGCAGGAGCAGATTCTCTTGAGCGCCGCGCAGTTGCTCAAACCCGGCGGGCGACTCGTTTACGCAACCTGCACCTTTTCGCACGAGGAAAACGAGGGCGTCATCGACTCGTTTCTTTCCGCGAACCCCGACTTCACGCTGCTGGAAACGCGGCGGATGTACCCGCATACCTCCGTCGGCGAGGGGCAGTTTATGGCGGTGCTCAACCGTTTGGGCGACGGAGGCGGCCAGTCCGATCTGCTTGTCGCGTCGAATGGGGAGCGTATTCCCGCGCTTGAGGACTTCTGGGACGAAGCAATTCAATTTGGCCAGCCGATTGGAATGCTGCTGCCGGACGACAGAGTGCTGTTGCCGCCTGCGCTGCTGCCGCGTGCGCTCAAGGGGCTGCATATCCTGCGGGCTGGCGTGCTCGCGGGCGAGATAAAAAACAAGCGCTTTGTCCCCAACCATGCGTTGGCAATGGCCTATCCCGTCAAGGCATTTTCCCGAAGCGTCCCTCTCGAAGGCGACGCGGTGGCAAGATTTCTCGCAGGCGAAACCGTAGCCTGTCCAGCAAAGCTTTCCGGCTGGTGCGTGGCAACGGCGCTTGGGTACCCCGTCGGCTGGGGCAAGGCCGTGGACGGCATACTGAAGAACCACATTCCGAAGGGATTGAGGATACGATAGCTTACTATATCTCTCTAGCTTATGAGAGATATACGCCCTCAATAACAAGAAAGGAGAAGGTTATGGAATTTCAAACAACAAAGCAGATGCTAATAAATATCACTGACGAGGAATCGTTAAAAAGCAACCTTTCGTTTGCGGCCTTCTATATTGCACTCTTTGAGAATTTTGCAGACACGGTTGTTGATAAAATACGAGGTTTTTTAAGCGACGGGATTCATTTCAATGAGAACGGTGAGATTACTTATATTGAGTCAGAGCGATATAAAAGTGAAATTGTAAATCGCAAAGATAACGAAAGCAATAAACTTGGCGTTTTAAAATCATCGATGCTCTGGTTCGTTGATAACGCTGCAATTACTATGAGTGAATATGAACAGTTTATTGAAATTCGTGATCAAAGGAATCGTTTTGTACATGAACTAACTAGTTTTCTATTAAATGGATTCAATGAACCGGAGATAAAGATGTTCTTTGAGCTGCTTCGCATTTACAAGAAAATTGACAAGTGGTGGATTAACGAAATTGAAATACCAACCTCAGCGGATGATATCCCACAGGATTATGATCCTAATAGTGTGGGAAGCGTCATTTCCGGAATGTTTGATATCATGGTAGACGTTATATTTAGGGGAAAATCAGAAGAACATAAGGAACTACTCAGAAAGTATTTTGATTAAGCAAGCAAAGCAGAAAGAACTTTCTACGTATTGTGATATATGTTCTTTTTGTTTCTTTTTCTCGCGAGAAAAAGAAACAGTTCCAACCGTAACAACAACGTACTCATGCGTCGACAAACCATTTCGGGTCCTCATAGTATAGGTAGGTGTCCTTGCGGCCGACGTGGCAGGTGTAGCGAATACCGCTGCCCCCGGCCTTGAGGCTCGCCGCGCGCCGCACATCCGAAATGGACGTGATCTCAAACTTTCGCCCGTCCTCCCAGACGATCCGCTGGGGGTGCATGACGCCCGCTTCGTCAATCGTGAGTTCCACCGCAACATACACTTTCATTGCGAACCACCCCCGATCACGCTGTCCATGGTGCCGTTTTGCAGGTACCCGACGGGGTGGATCGTGTGGTCGTCCTTGGGCGCCATGAGCCCGATGGCGCGATCCTTGAGAAACAGCGCTCGTCCGATGGCGCGGTAGCCAAAGCGGCGGCGAATGTCGTCCACCGCTTCCTCGGCGGCTTCGGCGCGCCGGCGCGGGGCCTGGTCGTCAAAGAGCGAGAGCTGCTCGGGATTCTCCGCGCCAATCAGGTCGGAGGTGGAGACGGTCAGCGAGCGAATCGGCGTCTGCCAGGCGTAGTTTTCCCGAAAGAGCTGCATGCAGGCGCGGGAGATTTCGCTTGTGATGTTCGTCGGGTGATCCAGCTTGGTCTGGCGCACAAAGGAATACAGCCCCGTATCCCGAACGCAGAGGTGCGCGGTCTTTGCGCGCATGCCCTGCTCGCGCAACCGCGCGGACACGCTCTCGGCGAGCATGCAGATGGTCAGGTAAACGTCCTCGTCGTTGACGAGGTCGCGCGGGGTCGTGATTCCGTTGCCGACGGACTTGACCGGCGGCTGGTCGATGGAGCGCATCACGGGCGCGGCGTCCAGCCCGTTGGCAAACGCGTGGAGCATCACGCCGCACTTGCCAAACTGCGATTTGAGAAACGAAACGGGCGTGTTCGCGAGGTCGCCAATGGTCAGCACACCGTATTTGAGCAGCTTTGCCTGCGTCGCGCGGCCCACATACAGCAGTTCGCCCGCGGGCAGCGGCCAGACGACCTTTTTGTAGTTCTCCGGCGAAATAAAGGTGACCGCGTCCGGTTTTTTGATGTCCGAACCGAGCTTGGCAAACACCTTGTTGTCCGCAACGCCAATGGAAAC